>CABQCB010000085.1 GCA_902462475.1 uncultured Oscillibacter sp.
GGCGCAGGCCCTCCAGCTCCTCCATGCCGCTCCAGACCCCGGCGGAAAGGCCCGCCATGGCCGCCGCGCCAAAGGCGGTGGTCTCCACCTGGTCCGGCCGGTCCACGCCGATGCCCAGCAGGTCCGCCTGGATCTGCATCATGATGTCGCTGACGGAGGCGCCGCCGTCCACCCGCAGCACCGTGATGGGACAGGGGGCGTCCTCATCCATGGCCCGTACCAGATCCGTCACCTGGAAGGCGATGGCCTCCAGCACGGCCCGGGCGATGTGGGCCCGGGTAGTGCCCCGGGTGAGACCCACGATGGTGCCCCGGGCATACATGTCCCAGTAGGGGGCCCCAAGGCCCGTGAAGGCGGGCACCACCACCACGCCGCCGCTATTCGGCACGCTCTCGGCCAGCCGGTCGCACTCCGGCGCGCTTTGGATGAGCCCCAGCTCGTCCCGCAGCCACTGGATGGTGCTGCCGGCATTGAATACGCTTCCCTCCAGGGCATAGGTGGTCTCCCCCTTCCAGGACCAGCCCACGGAGGTGACCAGCCCGTTTTTGGACCGCACCGGCACGCTCCCCACGTTCATGAGGGTGAAGCAGCCGGTGCCGTATGTATTTTTCGCCTGGCCGGGAGCAAAGCACGCCTGACCGAACAGCGCCGCCGGCTGGTCTCCGGCGCTGCCGCAGATGGGGATGCCGGCCAGGGCCTCCAGTCCCGGGATGCCCTCCGCCACACGGCCGAACTCCTGGCAGTTGGGCACCGGCTGGGGCAGCAGGCTCAGGGGGATGTCCAGGGCGCGGCAAAGGTCGGCGTCCCAGGTGAGGGTATGGATATTGAAGAGCATGGTGCGGGAGGCGTTGGAATAGTCCGTCACATGGACCTTACCGCCCGTCAGGTTCCAGATGAGCCAGCTGTCCACCGTGCCGCAGCGAAGCTCCCCGCTCTCCGCCCGGCGCCGCAGGCCCGGCACCGTGTCCAAAAGCCAGCGGATCTTCGTGCCGGAGAAGTAGGCGTCCAGCAGCAGCCCCGTCTTTTCCGTCACCGTCTCCTCCAGGCCGTCGGCGCGGAGCCGGTCGCAGATGGGCGCCGTGCGGCGGCACTGCCACACGATGGCGTTATACACCGGCTCCCCCGTCCGGGCATCCCACATCACCGTGGTCTCCCGCTGGTTGGTGATGCCGATGGCAGCGATGCGCTTGGGGTCGATGTGGGCGGCGTCCACCGCCTCGGCCATGGACTGGCGCTCCGTGGCCCAGATCTCCATGGGGTCGTGCTCCACCCAGCCGGGCTGGGGATAGATCTGCCGGAAGGGCCGCTGGGCCCGGGAGACGATGCCGCCGGCGCGGTTGAACAAAATGGCACGGGAGCTGGTGGTGCCCTGATCCAGCGCCATCACGTAAGTTTCCATGGAACGTGCTCCTTCCCCGCTTCGGTCTGCCGCCGTCCGCCCCGAAGCGACCGGTTTCATCTGGCTTTTCCCGGACGGCTGTGCTATGATGCTGATGAAGAAATTATACCATATGGAGGTGCGTATTTCCATGGTGCGCAGTGAATTTACCTTTCTCTCCGCCGACGGCAAGACTCCCATCCACGCGGTGGTGTGGGAACCGGAGACGGCGCCGGTGGGCGTGGTGCAGCTGAGCCACGGCGTGGCGGAGCACATCGGCCGCTATGAGCCTCTGGCCCGCTTCCTGACAGAGCACGGCTTTGCCGTGGCAGGCCACGATCACCTGGGGCACGGGGCCTCCATCCTGCCCGGCGCGCCCCGGCTGTACTTCGGCCCCCGGGGCAGCTGGGTGTGGGCGGCGGAGGATCTGCGGGTGTGCCGGGAACACATCCGCGCCCGCTTCCCCGGCATCCCCTATATCCTCCTGGGCCACTCCATGGGCTCTTTCCTGGCCCGGACGGACCTGATCCGCTGCCCCGGCGAAGTGGACGGCGCCGTGCTCATCGGCACGGGCCACATGACCCGCAGCATGCAGGCCGCCGGCCGGACCCTGGCCGCCCGGGAAGAGCGCCGGGTGGGCTCAACCAACCCCAGCCCCCTGGTCACCCGCCTGGCCTTCGGCGCGTACAACCGCCCCTTTGCCCCCAACCGCACCAGCGCTGACTGGATCTCCGCCTCCACCGCCAATGTGGACGCGTACCTCGCCGACCCTCTGTGCAACGGGGACCCCACCACCGGCCTTTTCCGGGAGATGCTCTGGGGCATTTGGTTTATGACCTACCCCGGCAATCTCAGGCGCATGGATCCGGACGTGCCCGTACTGTTCCTCTCCGGCGAGGAGGACCCCGTGGGCGAAAACGGCAAGGGGGTGCGCCGGGCCGCCCACGCCTTCCGCCGGGCGGGCGTCCACTCCATCACCCTCAAGCTCTACCCCGGCATGCGCCACGAGATCCTCAACGAGGACCAGCGGGACATCGTGTACCGGGACCTCCTGTGCTGGCTGCGCCACCGGCTGCCGTCCCAGGAGGCCTGAGCGCAAAAGGGGAATCTCCCCGGTGCGGCGCAGCAGCCGCACTGTGCAGACACCGTCCGCCGTCACCGCCAGCACCAGGGCAAAGGTGACCTGGGGCGGCACGGCCTCCAGAAGCGGCGTCAGCGCCGCCTCCAGCCCGGGCAGCGTCAGAGCCAGCAGCGCGCCCCAGGCCAGAGAAAACCGCAGGCACACCCGTCCTCCCAGGTTCCACCGCTGGGTCCCGTAGTCCCAAAAGCGCACCCCCAGCCACGCTTCATAGACCCAGTGCACCGCGAATTCCACCGCCGTGGCCGCGGCGCCGCCCCACAACGCCAGGGCAAAAAAATTCTCCCGCACAGCGCCGGGCAGGGCCAGCACCGCCAGAACCCCCAAGCCGTAGACCGGGCACAGCGGCAGCAGCCAGCAGCACCGGCGGCTCTGTCCCCGGGCACCGGTCAACGCCGCATAGGCCGTCTCCAGCCAAAAGCCCAGGAAGCTGTATACCAAAAACCGCAGAAATACCATGCATCCACTCCTCCCTGCCCCTCAGTCTGCCCCGCGGCGCAGCAGGTTATGCCGCATTGCGCGGCGGCCATATTTATGCTATACTGTTCAAAAATCGGGAGGTGATGCCATGGCGGACTCTTGGGAAGCGCTGGAGGCCGAATGCCTGCGCTGCAGCGGCTGCGCCCTTTGCGAAAAGCGGCAGCACGTGGTCTTCGGGGACGGCGCCAAAGATGCGGAGATCCTGCTGGTGGGCGAAGGCCCGGGGCAGCGGGAGGATGAGCAGGGCGTGCCCTTTGTGGGCCCGGCCGGCCAGCTGCTGGACGACATGCTGGAGATCATCGGCCTGGACCGTACCAAGGTGTATGTGGCCAACATCGTCAAGTGCCGTCCGCCGGGAAACCGGGACCCGCTGAATGTGGAGCAGGATGCCTGCATAGGCTTTCTCCGGCGGCAGACCGCCCTGCTGCGGCCGAAAATGATCGTGTGCCTGGGCCGCATCGCCGCCAAGGCCATTATCAAGGAGGACTTCCGCATCACCGCCGAGCACGGCCAGTGGTTTGAGCGCCGGGGCGTCCATATGACCGCCATTTACCACCCCTCCGCCCTGCTGCGGGACCTAAGCAAGCGGCCGGAGACCTTTTCCGATCTCAAATCCATTCAGGCCAAGATCCGGGAAGTGTGCAGTCATACCACCGTGTAAACGCCGCGGGGCAAATGCCCCGCGGCTTCGTTTTGTCCTATTGTTAACCATTTTAAAATTTTAGGTTGACAATTGGCGCATCCTGACGTATGATCGACCTATCAAACCACAGGAGGGAATCGTTTTGAAGTCTGCCAATCGTCTGCGGACCGTGGACCTTGCCTATTTGGGTCTGTTCGCCGCGCTCATGGCCATCTGCGCCTGGATCTCCGTACCCATGCCGGCGCCCCTGGTCCCCTTCACCCTGCAAACCTTTGCCATCTTTGCCGCCGTGATCACACTGGGCGGCCGCCGCGGCACTTACGCGGTAGGGGTCTACCTGCTGCTGGGCCTGGTAGGGCTGCCGGTCTTTGCAGGCTTTCGCAGCGGCCCCGGCACGCTGCTGGGCACCACGGGCGGCTACATTCTGGGCTTTTTCGTCTGTGCCGTGGTCTATTGGCTGGTGACCGCACGGCTGGGAGAGTCACTTTGGGTCGTGCTCCTCGGGGGGATCCTGGGGCTTGCCGCCTGCTACGCCTTCGGCACCGCCTGGTTTTTGCTGCTCTACATCCGCACCACCGGCCCCATGAGCCTGGGGGCGGCCCTGGGCATGTGCGTGGTACCCTATGTGCTGCCGGACCTTTGCAAATTGGCCCTGGCGGTAGTGGTGAGCCGCCGGGTCCGGCCCCACCTGCGCTGAGCGGTTTTCCCTATGAAAAAACGTCCCGGGATGCGATGCATCCCGGGACGTTTTCCACATTCTCTGTTAAAAGGTCAGCCGCATGGCATACCAGACCGCGCCGCCGTGGGTGGAGCCGGACACCCCCTCACAGCGGTAGCCAAAGGACTCGTAATAATGGATCAGCTTTTCCTTGCAGGTGAGCACGCAGCCCCGGCGGCCCTGGGCACGGGCATCGGCGCTCACCCGCTCCAAAAGCGTTCCCGCACAGCCCCGGCGCCGGTAGGCGGGGATAGTGTTGACGCCGAAGATCATCTGCCAGGCGCCCTGCTCGTTGTGCAGGTGCGGGTCATGGTACATCTCGTCCCGCAGCACCGGCTCGTCCGTCACCATACCGTTGACATAGCTTACCAGAGTCCCCTCGTCCTCCAGCAGCCAGAAGTGATTGGGGTATACGGCCAGGCGGCCGGCCAGGGTGTCCTCCCCCGCAGCCTCTGCCGGCGGGAAGCAGAGGGCCTCCACCGCCGCCAGGGCCTTCAGATCCGCCTGCTCGGCGGTTCGGATCCGCATAGAACTCCTCCTTATTTCAAATACCGGTAGCTCAAAAGCAACCGGGCCGTGGAATTGGTCATGTTCTCAAACCGATAGGGCCGGTCCGCCGCAAAGCGCAGGGCGTCCCGCTCCAAGAGCTGGAAGTCCTCGTCCTGGGCCGTCAGCTTCACGGATCCGGACAGGACCGTGGCGTGACAGATGCACCCGGGCACGGACGGCTCCGGGGCGTACCGGGCGCTGATGTACAGGTCCAGAAAGAAATTCTCCTGCCGGGTCACCTCGTCATAGGGAAAAGAAGGACGCAGCACCGCCTTTCCCCCGTCCAGACGGGCAGGCTTGGTGTCCAGCTCCCGCACCAGCTCCAGCGGCTCAAAGGCGTCGTTTTCCAGCAGCACCTGGGCCGGCACCTTCAGCGCCAGGGCCAGCTTTCCTACCACCGCCACGGAGGGGTTGGCCTCTCCCCGCTCGATCTGGCCCAGCATGCTGCGGGACACGCCCGCGATGGCCGCCGTGCGCTCCATGCTGAGCTTCTTACTTTTTCGGATGCGTTTGATGTTCTCCCCCACCGCCCGGGTCAATTCCATACAAGGCGCCGCCTTTCCCTAAAATCACACAGTATATTGGTCGCTTCGACGTTTATAGTACCCGTTTTCCCTATTTGTGTCAATAGCGACCGGCGCAAAAAAAGCGGAGCGGCCCAGCCGCTCCGCTTTTCCTTTGATCTTTCAGATCCGCTTCCAGACGGCGCCGCCGGGCACGTCGGTGATCTCGATGCCCTGGGCTTTCAGCTCGTCACGGATACGGTCGGCCTCGGCAAAGTTCTTGGCCTTCTTGGCCTCCGCCCGGGCCAGGACCTTGGCGTCCACCTCCGGGTCGCCCTCGCCGGTGACGGTGTAACCGCCGGCGGTGGCAGTGGCCGCGGTCTTGGCCAGTTCCTTCCGCTTTTCCGCAGCCCGCTCCAGGAGGCTCAGGCTCAGCACCTGGTCAAATTCACCCAGCAGAGCCAGCTTGGTGGCGTCCGTGGTCTTGGCCTTGAGCACGTCGTAGAGAGCCGTCACAGCCAGAGAGGTGTTCAGGTCGTTGTCCAGCGCCGCCTTGAATTTATTCCGCAGCTCCGCCGCCGCGGCCTCGTCCACGTCGCCGCCCTCTTTCAGCGCGGCGATGCGGGAGATGAGCTTATCGTAGGCAGTCTTGGCGTTGTCCAGGTTCTCCCAGGTGAACACCAGGGCCTTGCGGTAGTGGGACTGGAGGCAGAACAGGCGATAGACCAGGGGATCATAGCCCTTTTCCTCCAGCAGGGAAACAGTGAGGAACTCGCCCTTGGACTTGCTCATCTTGCCGGTGGCGGTGTTCAGATGGTGGACATGGAACCACTGGGGGCACCAGGGATGGCCCAGGTAGCTCTCGGACTGGGCGATCTCATTGGTGTGGTGGGGGAAAGCGTTGTCCACGCCGCCGCAGTGGAGGTCCAGATACTCGCCGTTGTGCTTGAGGGAGATGCCGGAGCACTCGATGTGCCAGCCGGGATAGCCCACGCCCCAGGGAGAATCCCACTTGAGGGCCTGGTCCTCAAACTTGGACTGGGTGAACCAGAGAACGAAGTCGTTCTTGTTGCGCTTGTTGGCGTCCTCTTCCACGCCCTCCCGGACGCCCACGGCCAGATCCTCCTCGTCGTGGTCGTTGAAGATATAGTAGCGGTCGAGCTTGCTGGTGTCAAAATACACATTGCCGCCGGCGAAGTAGGCATAGCCGGTATCCTGGAGCTTTTTGACGATGGTGATATACTCCTGGATGCAGTTGGTGGCGGGCTCCACCACGTCCGGGCGCTTGATATTGAGCTTGCGGCAGTCCTCAAAGAAGGCGTCCGTGTAGAACTTGGCGATCTCCATGACGGTCTTGTGCTCCCGCTTGGCGCCCTTGAGCATCTTATCCTCGCCGGTGTCGGCGTCGGAGCTCAGGTGGCCCACGTCGGTGATATTCATGACCCGGTTGACATCATAGCCCGCGTAGCGCAGGTACTTCTCCAGCACGTCCTCCATGATATAGGAGCGGAGGTTGCCGATGTGGGCAAAGTGATACACCGTGGGGCCGCAGGTATACATCTCCACGTGGCCGGGGGTATGGGTGGTAAATTCCGCTTTTTTGTGGGTGGCAGAGTTATAAAGATACATATTCAGGCAGTCCTTTCTTTTGTATGGGTCTGGTGTTCCATGATTTCCTCCAGTTGGGCCAGGCGCTCCCGGAGCCCCTCCAGCTCCCGGCAGATGGGGTCCTCCACGTGGATCTGGTCCACGGCGTCGGCATAGCGGACGGGCACCCCGTCCATGCGCACCACCCGGGCGGGCACGCCCACGGCGGTGGCCCCGGCGGGC
>CABQCB010000086.1 GCA_902462475.1 uncultured Oscillibacter sp.
CTGCAAACTCCATATTCCGCTCCGTCCGCCGAAAGGCGCCGCCCGGACGATCGTCCCGGCAGCGCCCCTCACTTCTCTTTTTCCCGCTGGGTACGGACCAGGTCCGCCAGCGTATATTGGTCCACATACTGCTGCACCGCCGCATAGAGGCCCGTCCAGAAATCCAGCGTGGCGCAGGTATCGCACCGGGCACAGCAGTTTTCGCCGCCCTCCAGGCAGGCCACCGGCGCCAGGTCTCCCTCCGTCAGCCGGAGGATGTCCCCCAGGGGATAGTCCTCCGGAGCCCGGGTCAGCCGGTAGCCGCCCTGAGCGCCCCGGCTGCTGTGGAGCAGGCCCGCCCGGCTCAGGATGCCCGCGATCTGCTCCAGGTACTTTACGGAGATGCCCTGCCGGGCAGCGGCGTCCTTCAGCGAGACCAATCCGTCCTGTCCGTGCACGGCGATGTCCGTCATCAGCCGCAGGGCATAGCGCCCCTTTGTGGAAATCCGCATGCCGTCCCCTCCTTTTTTAATTCCTATTTTGCCATAGCAAAAAGGGGAATGCAAGGCTTTTGCGCACGGGCGCCGCGCATAGCTGCCGCGCCTTTGCGGCAGAATAGGATCAAACGCTCAAAACGCTAGGAGGAATCCCATGTCTCGCATCCATCGTGTCATGGCGCCTGCCGCCGCCGACGCGGCCATCCCCGCCAGCGCCGACAACTGGGGCCTGGCCTTCCCCGAGGAGGGCAAGACTCCCGTGGGCAATGCCACCGCCGAGGACCTGGCCCAATACGGCGCCTACTTCCTGGGGGACACCAGCAAAAAGGTCATCTACCTGACCTTTGACTGCGGCTATGAAAACGGCTACACCGCCTCCATTCTGGACACGCTGAAAAAGCACAACGCCCCCGCCGCCTTCTTTGTGGTGGGCAACATGGTGGAGACGGCGCCGGAGCTGGTGTGCCGCATGGCCGACGAGGGCCACATCGTAGGAAACCACACCTACCACCACCCGGACATGTCCGCCATTGCCGACCAGGAATCCTTCCGCAAGGAGCTGGAGTCTCTGGAGGAGCTGTATGAGGCCACCACCGGCAAGACCATGTCCCGCTTCTACCGCCCGCCCCAGGGCAAGTACAGTGAGGAAAACCTCCGCCAGGCCAACGCGCTTGGCTATACCACCGTGTTCTGGAGCCTTGCCTATGTGGACTGGTATGTAGACGACCAGCCCACGGCGGAGCAGGCATACAGCAAGCTGCTGCCCCGCATCCACGACGGCGCCATCGTGCTGCTCCACTCCACCTCCCGCACCAACGCGGAGATCCTGGATGATCTTCTGACCCGCTGGGAGGAGATGGGCTTTACCTTCGCCTCTCTGGACGAACTGCCCCAACTGGAAACCACCTGAGCAAAAAAGCCGCCCGGCCCACCGGCCGGACGGTTTTTTTATAAGTCGCTGCCCTGCTCCACATCGCGGAGGGCAAAGGCATGGTGCACCGCGTTCAAGACCCGCTTTTTGTCTCCGCTCCAAAGAGGGGCCAGCAGGTCCCGCTTGGCCCCGTCCCCGGTGAGCCGGTGGATCACCACATGCCGCGGCGTGCTGCGCACGCAGCCTTCCAGGGCGTCGATGTATTCCTCCAGCGTCATGACGGGTACCTCCCCCGCCGCCCAGCGCTGCGCAAGGTCCGTGCCCCGCAGCACATGGAGCAGGTGGAATTTCACCCCGCCGGCCCCGGAGGCACCGATGTAGCGGGCGGTCTCGGCCATCATCTCCCGGCTCTCTCCAGGCAGGCCCAGGATCTGGTGGACCACCACGGTAATGCCCGCCGCCTTCAGCTGCGCCACCGCCCGGTCATATACCGGCAGATCGTAGCCCCGGCGGATGTAGGCGGCGGAGGCGGGGTGGATGGTCTGGAGCCCCAGCTCCACCCAGACCGGCTTTTGCCGCCCCAGTTCCTCCAGCAGCGCCAGGACCTCCGGCCCCAGGCAGTCCGGCCGGGTGGCGATGGACAGCGCCGCTATCTCGTCGGGCGCCATGGCCTCGGTATAGAGGGCCCGCAGGCGATCCACCGGGCCGTAGGTATTGGTGAAGGACTGAAAGTAGGCAATATACTTGGCATCCGGTCCGGCCTTGCTGGCCACCCGGGCCTTGGCCGCTTCGATCTGCTGGCGCACCGGCCCGGCCTCGGCAAAGGCCCCGGCGCCGTCACAGAAGATGCAGCCCCGGCTGCCCAGGGTCCCGTCCCGGTTGGGGCAGGTGCAGCCGGAGGACAGGGCCAGCTTGTAGACCTTCGTCCCGTACTGGCGGCGCAGCGCCGCATTCAGGCTGTTCCAGTACAAGCCTTATTCTCCCGGAGCAAAGGTACGCAGGGTGTGGCCCTCAAAATCCCGCCAGGCAAAGCGCCCGTCCTCCAGCGTCATGTAGCCCGGGGCGCTTTCCTCCTTGGGCATGGACACGGAGCCCGGGTTCAGATACCAGATCCCATCGATCTCCCGGCAGGCGGGCACATGGGTATGGCCGCACAGCAGCACGTCTCCCGCTTTCAGGGGCGGCAGGCAGTCCGGGCCGTATTTGTGGCCGTGGGTGGCAAAAATCAACCGCTCTCCCAGATCCAGCAGAGCATACTCTGCCAGCACCGGGAATTCCAGCACCATCTGGTCCACTTCCGCGTCGCAGTTGCCCCGCACGCACAAAATCTTCTCCCGGCAGCCGTTGAGCAGAGCCGTCACCTGCTTGGGGTCGTAGTCCCGGGGCAGGTCGTTGCGGGGCCCGTGGTAGAGGATATCCCCCAGCAGCACCAGCCGGTCCGCTCCCTCCTTCTCAAATGCCTCCAGCAGCTTTTTGCAGTAATACGCCGAGCCGTGCACGTCCGACGCGATCATCCATTTCATAGCGTTCCCTCCCGCTTTCCTAAGTCTGCCCGTCCGCCCACCGGCAGCGGCATGTTTCTCCTCATTATACGGCCCCTTACGCGGCTGTGCAAGGGAAAAGGCGGTTTGGCCGGTTTCATATTGATGTTTTTTTGGTAAATCCTTTTATTTTTTGTATCTTTTGCAACTTACAATTTGCTTTTCGCTCTGGTATACTTTAGAAGCAATTTTCGAGGCGTGCAGCCCCCACTACATACAGAAATGGAGTATTCTAATGAAGCGTTTGATCCGGCAGAGCTTTTCCGCTCTGCTCTCTTTTGCGTTGGCCTGTCAGCTTTATCCCGCGGCGCTGGCCAGCTCGCCTGACGTTCCCATCACGGAGGACGTGTTCCCCGATGCCCTGTTCCGCCAGTGGCTGACGGATCCTGCCAATCTGGACGGTGCCGGTGCCGACGGCGTATTCACCCAGGAGGAACTGGCAGACATCCGGCAGATTGACGTCTCCTCCATGGGCATCTCCTCTCTGGATGGCATCGAAGTATTCTCCGCCCTGGAGTCTCTCGACTGCAAGGACAACGCTCTGACGGAGCTGAACGTGCAGCAAAACCGCGCCCTGCGTTATCTGCAGTGCGATTACAACCGCATCGCCAGTCTGGACGTATCCGGCCTGGACCAGCTGCGGGCCCTCTACTGCGAAAATAACCACATGACCTCCCTCGACCTGACCGGCTGCACGGCGCTGGAGATCATCTACTGCCGCAGCAACGACCTCAAAGAGGTGGATTTTTCCACCAACACCAATCTGAAATTCATTGAGTCCTTCGACAACCAGCTGACAGAGGTGGATCTTTCCATGCTGCCCAATCTGGAGTTCGTTCATCTGGACCACAACCGTCTGACGCATCTGGATCTGAGCTACAATTCCAGCCTCACCGGCGACGGCTCCGGCTTTGTGGCCCGGAACAACTATCTGGAAACCCTGGTCCTGCCGGACCGGCCCGGCCAGGAGGTGGATTGGGACGTCTATGGGGAGCAGGATCCCCAGCCCGGCTACGAGCGGGTGGAGTGGTACTATGACCAGCAATACACCAACCCCGTGGAAAAGCTCACCCCTGCCGACGGGCGGACGCTGTACGCCAAGTGGCTGCCCAATGACTACACCATCTCCTTCGACGCCGGCGGCGGCTATGGCTCCATGGCCTCCCTGCCCGCCGTGTGGAACACGCCCGTCACCCTGCCCGACCAGACGTTCCGCCGCACCGGCTATACCTTCAAGTTCTGGGAGAGCAGCAGCAACGGCGCCCACTATGATGACGGCGCCCAGGTGGAGAACCTGGCTGGCAAAAAACGACAAGGCGATAAGGTGACGCTCACCGCCCGGTGGAACCCCATCACCTACACCGTCTCCTTCGACGCCGGCAGCGGCTCCGGCTCCATGGCCTCCAAAACCTATACCTACGACCAGGAAAAGGCACTGCCTCCGTGCACTCTGACGGCGCCTGCCGGGCTGGAATTTGTGGGCTGGGCCCGCAAAAGCGGCGGAGCCGTGGTGTACCGGGACGAGGCATCCATCTGGAATCTGGCCTCCAGTCAGGATGAAAACGTGACGCTGTACGCCGTATGGGGCACGCCCCTGCTCAACCAGTACATGGACCGTCTGGACGCCATCTACGGTCTCTATGACGCCGCCGACTACACCGCGCAGGACTGGAAGTCCATGGAGCGCATCTACGCCGAAACCACGCAGGCTCTTGCCGCTGCCGGAAGCGGGGACGCCATGGAGCGCATCCTCACCGATGCCAAGAGCAATCTGGCCGGCGTGTCCACCGCGCCTGTGCGGGCGCAGGCTGTTTTGACCCTGTGGCGTCAGGACAACCAGAGCATCCTGGCGCTGGTGGACTCCAACGCCGTGGCGGAATCCAACGCCCAGGCGCTTCTGACCGCCGCCCAGGAAGCCGACGCAGCCCTTGAAGCGGACTTTGTGGCAAGCCGCACGGATCTGACCCTCCCAGAAGACCAGACGCTGGTGGCGGAGCTGGCCCGCAGCGAAGCACAGTCCCAGCTCAGCGGTCTGAGCCGTCTGGCGGACGCTGCCGCTTGGGCCGGGAAGCTGGACGGTCTTTCCCTGCGCCCCATGGCGGAGGTCACGTCCCAGACCCTCTCTGCCTACGAAAGCGCCGTGACAGAATCCGGCGCCTACGCCGCCCAGCTCCACCGGGATCTGACCGGCGGCCTGGAGTCCCGCGCCGCCCTGGCCCGCTGCAAACAGCAGTCCACCCAGTCGCTTCTTTCTGCCTACCAGGGCTACGACCTGACCAAGTACTCCCAGCAGGGACAAGCACAGCTGGAGAGCATCTGGCGCCAGGCCACCGCAGCCATGGAGTCCGCCGATTCGGAAAGCGGTGTTGCCGCACTTTTGGAAACGGCACTGAACGATCTGCGCACCGTGCCTGTCCAGACGCCTGATCCCCAGCCCGGCGGCGGTGGTGACAGCGGTGCCGGTGGCGGCGGTGGCGGTGGCGGCGGTGCCACCGAGGAGCCTGTTGTCCCCCCCGACGAGACGCCCCAGGCGCCCACCTGGGAAAATCCCTACACGGATGTAGCCCCGGACGCCTGGTACTATGCCTCTGTGGAGTACGTCAGCTCCAACGGCATCATGAACGGTTATAGCGACGGCACCTTCGGCCCCGACCGGCGTCTGTCCCGGGCGCAGCTTGCGCAGCTGCTCTACAACCGGGAGGGCCGTCCCGAAACCGCCGCAGCCCGCTATACCGACACCGAAGACGGCGCCTGGTATGAAGACGCCATCAGCTGGGCCACCGAAGCCGGCATCCTCACCGGTTATGCCGACGGCTCCATCCGGCCCAACGCTTCCATTACCCGCCAGCAGCTGGCTGCCATGCTCTACCGTTACGCCCAGTACACCAACCGGGACGTGAGTCTCCGGGCAGACCTGACCGGCTATGCAGACGCCTCTCAGATCTCGCCCTACGCCATGGAGGCCATGCAGTGGGCCAACGCCGCCGGGATCATCCAGGGCAGCGGCGAGGCTCTGCTGCCCGGCAGCACGGCTACCCGTGCCCAGACCGCGGCCATGCTGACCCGGTTCTGCACCGGCGAGGTATGAGCTGAGCATCTGCAAAAAAAGCACCCCGGACGAAAGTCCGGGGTGCTTTTTATCCTATTTCGTTACACAGCGGCGTTGATGGCGGCGATGGCGCCGTCAGCCACGGCGGTGGCCACCTGCCGGACCTGCTTGACCCGGATATCACCGGCAGCATAGACACCGGGGATGGCCGTCTCCATCTTGTCATTGGTGGGAATATACCCATCCTCCAACGTCAGCTCCGTGTAGAGCTGCGTATTGGGGACCACGCCCGCGTAGACAAAGATGCCGCAGCCGGGGTCTTCCACCGTTTCGATGCTTCCATCGCGCTCACTGGCGATCTCCAGCCGCTCCACCTGATCGGTGCCGTACACGGCATGGAGCCGGCTGGCAAGGCGCAGGGTGATGTTGGGGGCGGAAGCCACCTTCTGCCGGAACTCGGCAATGCAGCCCAGCTGGTCTTCAAAGTGGATGATGGTCAGGTGCTTGGCAAAGCCCGCCAGGTACAGCGCCTCCTTCACCGCGCCGTCGGCGCCGCCCACCACGTAGACGTTCTTGCCGGTGTAGGCGGCTCCGTCCCGGGCGGCGTTCATGCCCATCCCCTTGCCGGCCAGCTCCGTCTCGCCGGGAATGCCCAGCTTCCGGGGCGTGCCGCCGTTTGCCAGGATGATGCGCTTAGCCTCATACGTCCCCTTATTGGTGCAGACAGTCTTGACCTCGCCGCGAAGCGTTACACCGGTCACGTCCGCGTAGACGATCTCCACGCCTGCGCTCAAGGCCTGCTCCTTCATGCGCTTTGCAAACGTCTCGCCGGTCTCCTGGGTCTGGATGGCCGTGTAGTGGGTCACCGTGGACACCTTGCCGATGATGCCGCCCACCTGACTCTTTTCCAGCACCAGTGCCCGCTTGCCCCGACTGACTGCATAGATACCCGCGCTGATTCCGGCAGGGCCTGCTCCGATGATAATGATGTCATACATGATCGATCCGCTTCCTTTCTGTATTCCCCGGCGTCCGGCCTGCTGGCCGCCGCCTTTTCCCTTGCTTCGACTTGATTATAGCGCAGGTTTGCGATAAAATAAAATCAAGAATTGTTATTCGACTATAAATTGAAATAATGGTGATGTCTATGTTGGATCCACGTTGGGAGACGTTTCTCGTACTGTGCGAAACCATGAACTATACCCGGGCCGCCGAGCGGCTGTGTCTGACGCAGCCGGCGGTGACCCATCACATCCACTACCTGGAAGACTACTACGGCTGCCGCCTCTTTTC
>CABQCB010000087.1 GCA_902462475.1 uncultured Oscillibacter sp.
AGGCCGCCGCGTCCCAGTCCACCGGCAAGCTGCGGATGCACAGATACCCGGCGGTAATCCCTCCCAGCAGGAGCATTGCCGCCGCAAAGGCAATGACAAAGCCCTTACGGAAGGCGCTTTTCCTGCTCCGCTTCCAGGCGGACGACGCCGCCTGAGCAATGGTTTCGTCCCGGACCCGGGGATGCGCGGTGTCCAGGGCCTCCTCCATCAGCCGCAGCTCCCGCCGGCACCCGTCGCACGCTCGCAGGTGGTCCTCCACCACGCGCCGGCTTTCTTGGCTACACACGCCGTCATGGTACAGGGGAAGCAGGTCCCGGACCACTTCACAGTCCGCTTTCATCCAAATCCCTCCTCAGCTTTGTTTTCGCACGGTAAAAGATCACCCGGGCCCATCCCTCTGTTTTCCCGAACAGCTCTCCGATCTGGGAAAAGGGCAACTCACCGAACACCCGCAGGGAGAACACCTCTTTATAAGGCTCGCTGAGCCCGTGGAGGAGCACATGGAGCTTCCGGGCGGTCTCCCGGTCCACCAGGGCGCTCTCCAGCTCCGGCGCCGTCCGGTCCGGCAGATCGGCGTCCGCCTCCGGGGCCCGATGGCGCTGCTTTTTCACCGCAGTAAAATAGGTGTTTTTTGCGATCTGACAAAGCCAGACGTACATCTGGCAGGTTCCGTCAAACCGGTCCATGTGCATCATAGCCTTGTAAAAGGCCTCCTGGGTCACTTCCTCCGCCACGGCCCCGTTTCGGCACAGGGAGAACACATACTTGTACACATTTTGGAAGTGCTCCGTGTAAATGGCCTCAAAGTCCGCCATGGCATCACCTCCCGCACCTGTAAGACTGCGCCGGCGGAAAAACGTTTCAGTTTCTTTTCAAAAAGATACCATATTTTTCTCCCGCCGCACAGTCCCCCGCGCCCCCGGAATTGATCCGGGGGCGCTTTTCTGTATGCTTCCTTTAGAAATCTTAAACCGCCCTATATGGCGTTTAAAGCTTGACCGGCTATGATAGCCACCAGAAAGGAGGCGCAGCGACCATGAATGAGACCGATCCCCGCAGCCGCCCCATCATCGAAGTGAAAGACATCCGCAAGGAATACCCCATCGGCGACGAGACCGTGGTGGCCCTCAAGCGGATCAACCTCAGCGTCATGCGGGGGGAGATCTGCTGCATCTTCGGCACCTCCGGCTCCGGCAAGAGCACCCTGCTCAACCAGCTGGCAGGCATGGAAAAGCCCACCCGGGGCGAGGTACGCATCGGCGGCGTGCCCATCTCCCGCCTGAGCGAAAACCAATTGGCGTCCTTCCGGCAAAAGCACCTGGGCTTCGTATTCCAGTCCTACAATCTGCTGCCGGGCCTCACCGCCACGGAAAACGTGGCCCTGCCCCTTTTGTTCCGGGGCGTGTCCCGCCCGGAGCGGGAGGCCGCCGCCCGGAAGCTTTTGACACGGGTAGGCCTTTCCCACCGGCTGGACCACTTCCCCCGGCAGATGTCCGGCGGCCAGCAGCAGCGGGCAGGCATCGCCCGGGCGTTCATCGCCCGGCCGGACGTGGTGTTTGCCGACGAGCCCACAGGAAACCTGGACTCCAAGACCACCGTGGAGATCATGCAGATGATCTGCACCTTTGCCCGGGACTACCATCAGACCATCATCCTCGTTACCCACGACCCGGAGATGGCAGCCTATGCCGACCGGATCGTCACGCTGATCGACGGCGAGATCGTTTCCAATGAAGTCAACAAAAAGGAGAGGACCCACCTATGAACAACCGACTGACCCGAAGCGCCTGCGCGCTTTTCGCCATTTTGACCCTGCTGACCGCCGCCCTGCCCCTTGCCCGGGCAGAGGGGGGAAATCTGTACGTGACCGGCTACACCATCACGTCCGGCGACAAGACCCTTTCCAAGCTGGAAAAGGACGTCACGGCGGATATCACCGTCTCCATCAAGGATACCAGCGACGGAAGCGGCGCCTCCAGCCCCGCCTCACTGGACATCACCAAGCTGGACGACAGCTTCTCCGGCGGCAGCGTCTCCGTATCCAGGACTTCTCCCGACGGTGCGCCTTTGGTGTATGCCGTCAAGCTCTCCGGCGTCAAATACAAGGGCGTGGGCCAGACGCTGCGGCTGCAGGTGGGCCGCGCCGGAGAGCCGGACAGCTACCAGACCCTGGAGGTGACCATCACGGAGGCCAAGGTCTATGAGCCGGAGCCCAAGCGGAACTACGACGAGCCCAAGGAGCCCGCCCCCGCCCCCATGGTGCTCGTCTCCCGCAGTGAAATGGCCAAGCCCATCGAGGCCGGCCAGGAGATCGAGCTGGACGTGACCGTCCGCAACCTCAGCGGCTCCCGGCTCAAGTCCCCGGTGATCACCTTCACCCCCTCCGACGGCCTGACCATCTCCGGCGGCAGCACCTCCTTCGCCCTGGCGGATATCGCCGCCAAGCAGAGCGCCACGCTGACCATCCACCTCAAGGCCGCCAGCGTCATCGCCTCCCCCAACCAGTCTTTGGGCGTGGACATGAAGTTCAACTATAACAACAATATCTCCACCATTCAGGGCAGCATCACCGACAAGATCGCCATTCCCGCCCTGGGCCGGGAAAATACCCCCCAGCCGGTGGTGCTGGTGACCCGCTCGGCCATGGACCAGCCCATCGCCCCGGACGAGACCCGGGAGGTGACCATCTCTTTCAAAAACGCCGGCACCACCAAGCTGGTTGCCCCCGTGGCCACCGTGGCTCCTTCCGACTCCCTCATCGTGCTCAACGACACCTCCACCTTCGTGCTGGAGGACATCGCCCCCGGCGCCGCGCGCAGTATTGTGGTGCGGGTAAAGGCCCTCAAGGAGATCTCCTCCACCAGCCAGTCCATCAGCACGGAGCTCAAATACAGCTACGACAGCGGCGGCATGCTCACCCAGGCCACCGCCTCCGACCGGGTCAATTTCTCCGCTCTGGTCCCCTCCAAGGCAGACACCCCCGTGCCCAACATCGTCATCCGCAGCTTTACCTACGGAGAGGGCTCCGTGGCGGCAGGCAGCAGCTTCCCCCTGCGCTTTGCCTTTGAGAATACCGGCAGCGTCAAAATCGAAAATATCGTGGTCACCGTGGACGGCGGCGAGAACTTCACCATGGACGGCGGCACCAACACCTTCCACTATAACGCCCTCGCCGCCGGAGCCGCCCAGACCCAGGAGGTGCCCATGCGCGCGGTGCCTAACGGCAAAAGCGGCGCCCAGAGCATCAGCGTGGGCTTCAAGTACGAGTATGTGGACGGCGACAAGCGCACTGCCACCAACACGGACATCCGTATCTCCGTCCCCATCTACCAGCCCGACCGCTTCCAGCTCAACGCCCCCGTGGTCCCCGAGACCGTGAACGTGGGCGAGGAGGCGGAGGTCACCATGGCCTATGTGAACAAGGGCAAGGACGACATCTCCAACGTGGAAGCCATCGTGGAGGGCGACGGCGTGGATACCCCCGCCCGCACCCAGTACTTAGGCAACATCACCGCCGGCACCAGCGGCACCATCGGCTTCGCCCTCTCCCCCGTGGCAGCGGGCCCGGTGGACGTGGTGCTGAAGATCTCCTATGAAAACGCGGACCAGCAGGTCCAGGTGAAGACGTTCCCCATTACCCTTCAGGCCGAAGAGCTGCCGCCGCCGGACGACTTCGGCGACGAGCTGCCCCCCGTGGAAGAGGGCGGCATCCCCTGGCTGTGGATCGGCCTGGGTTCCGCGGCCGTGGCAGGCATCGCCGCCGTCGTGGTGATCCGGCGGAAAAAGCACACCAAGGCCGGCACCGAAAGCTGGGACTCCTGGGAGGACGAAACGCCGGACGACGCCGGGAAAGAGAGCTGATCCATGAGTAAACAAGACATTTTCCGCATGTGCCTGCAAAACCTCATGCGCCGCAAATCCCGCACCTTTTTGACGGTGCTGGGCGTGCTGATCGGCTGCTGCTCCATCGTGATCATGGTGTCTCTGGGCATCGGTATGAAGGAATCCCAGGACAAGCTCCTGGCCCAGATGGGCGATCTGACCATCATCACCGTCAACGCCCCCCAGGGGGGGCGGGGCAAGACCAAGCTGGACGACGCTCTGGTCAAGAGCCTGCGCAACCTGCCGGGGGTGGAGGCGGTCA
Source organism: uncultured Oscillibacter sp. (assembly GCA_902462475.1). The sequence continues at coordinate 4,145 of CABQCB010000087.1, forward strand.
CCCCCAAGCAGACCCTGGAGGCAGAGGACATCCGCCTGGTCACCGGCACCGGAAAGCGGTATGTGTCCGACTGGGCCATCGTGGTGGGTCTGGACACGGACGCCATGGAGAAAATGGGGTACCATCTGGTCAGCGGCAGCGCTGTCCAGCGCAGCGGCGACGTGATCGCCGGGCAGTACCTGGCCTATAACTTCAAGGACACCCTGCGCCCCGAGGGCCGGAACATGATCGACCGCTGGGGCGGCGAGCTGGATATGGGCGACACGGAGCGCGCCATTCCGGACCCCTATTTCAACCCTCTGAACCAGACCTACACCCTGGAAGCGAACATCCAGGGCACCAAACTCTCTCTTCCCATCCGCTCCGTGGGCGTCTCCAAGGAGGATTACTCCAAGGGCGCCGAGACCTCCGACGGCATCATCATGAGCCTTTCCGACCTGCAAAAGCTTCTGGAAAAGGTGCCGGGCGCCAAGAAAAAGCGCACTTATGACTCCGTTTTGGTAAAGGTCACGGACATCACGGCGGTGGAGCGGGTGGAGACCGACATCAAGGGCATGGGCTACAACACCGAGTCCATGGAAAGCATCCGCAAGCCCATGGAAAAAGAGGCCCAGCAAAAGCAGATGATGCTGGGAGGCCTGGGCGCCATCTCCCTGTTCGTGGCGGCCCTGGGCATCACCAACACCATGATCATGTCCATCTCCGAGCGCACCCGGGAGATCGGCATCATGAAGGCCCTGGGCTGCTATGTGACGGACATCCGGGTCCTGTTTTTGTCGGAGGCCGGCGCCATCGGGCTCATCGGCGGCGTCATCGGCTGCATCATCAGCTTCTGCGCCTCCGTCATCATCAACCTGGTATCCCTGGGGCCGTCGGTGGACAATCTGCTGCCCGCCATGCTGGGCGGCGGCGATGTGACCCGGGTCTCCGTGATCCCGCCGTGGCTGCTGGTCTTTGCAGTGGTATTCTCCGTGCTCATCGGCCTGGGCTCGGGGTACTATCCCGCCAACAAGGCCGTGCAGATCCCGGCGCTGGAGGCCATCAAAAGCGACTGAGCACATAGTCCATTTGCTTCCGTGGGGAAGGGCATCCGCCCTTCCCCGTGCTTTTTCCAGACTTTGGGACGGAAAGTGAAAAAATCGGTTGCATCCCGGACACGGACATAGTACAATGATAAGCACCCGCGGCGCATTTGCGCTTTAAATGCCTAGAGTCACCCCCGCCTGTGCCGCCGGCCATCACGGAATGATTCATCGGAGGCGTTCATATGGAATTTATCGTCCAGCTGATCTCCCGGGCCTACGGGCTTTTGTGGGGCGATCTTATCACGCTGCCCCTGCCCGGCGGCGGCAGCATCGGCCTTTCCCTGCTGGTATTGCTGCTGATCCCCACCGGCATTTTCTTCACCATCCGCACCCGTTTTCTCCCGGTCCGGCTGTTTCCGGAGATGCTCCGGCTGACGGTGGAAAAGCGGGGCACCGACGGAAGCGCTATTTCCGGACTGCAGGCCCTGGTCATCTCCACGGCCACCCGGGTGGGCATGGGCAACCTGATCGGCGTGGTGGCGGCCATCTCCGCAGGCGGCGCCGGCGCCGTGTTCTGGATGTGGCTCTCGGCCCTCATCGGCTCGTCCACCGCCTTTGTGGAGGCAACGCTGGCCCAGCTGCACAAGCAGCCCGACCCCCTCTACGGCGGCTACCGGGGCGGCCCGGCCTACTATATCCACGATTTTCTGGCCAAGGGGCGCCGCAAGTCCGTCATCGCTGTTCTCTTCGCCATCTCGGGCCTCATCTGCTGGTGCGGCATCAGCCAGGTCATCAGCAACTCCGTCTCCTCGGCATTCTATAACGCCTTCTCCGTTCCCCCGCTGTATACCACGGTAGCTCTGGTGGCCGTGTCCGCCGTCATCGTGCTGCGCAAGCACGCCACGGTGAAGGTGCTGGACGTACTGGTGCCCATCATGGCGGGGTGCTACTTCCTCATGACCATCTTCCTCATCGTCAAAAACGCTGCGCTGCTGCCGTCCGTGTTCTCCCAGATCTTTGAGGAGGCCTTCGGCATCCGCCAGGCGGTGGCCGGCGGCTTCGGCGCCGTGCTGATGCAGGGCGTCAAGCGGGGCCTTTTCTCCAACGAGGCCGGCTCCGGCTCCGCTCCCTGCGCGGCGGCCGCGGCGGACATCACCCACCCGGCCAAGGCGGGCCTTCTGCAGGCCTTCGGCGTGTTTTTGGACACCATCGTCATCTGCTCCTGCACGGCCATGATCATGCTGCTGACGCCGGCGGAGAAGATCGCGGGCCTTTCCGGCATGGACCTGCTCCAGACGGCCATGGACTACCACCTGGGCTCCTTCGGCGTGGTGTTCATCGCCCTGATCCTGCTGCTGTTCAGCTTTTCTACCTTCATCGGCGTGCTGTTCTACGCCCGGTCCAATGTGGCCTACCTGTTCGGAGACAACTGGGCCTCTCAGACGGCTTATAAGATCCTGGCCCTGGTGATGCTGTTCGTGGGCGGCCTCGCGGCCTACACCTTCGTGTGGGACCTGGGCGATGTGGGCATCGGCCTCATGACCGTGTTCAATATCGCGGTGATCCTCCCCATGTCCCGTGAGGCCCTGGCCTCCCTGCGGGAATATGAGTCCCTGCGCAAAAAGCGCTGATACACTGCGCTGCTCCAACCAATAAAAAATCACAGCTCTTTCGAGCTGTGATTTTTTTCTTATCTCCGGCCTCCGAAGCCGCCGCGACTACCTCCGCGACTACCTCCGCGGAAACCGCCGCCACGGCTGCCGCCGAAGCCACGGCCAAAGCTGCCGCCTCCGCCGAAACTGCCACGGCTGCCGCCGAACCCCCGGCCAAAGCTCCCGCCTCCGCTGGAGCTGCCACGGCTGCCGCCGGAACTCCGGCCAAAGCTCCCGCCTCCGCTGGAACTGCCACGGCTGCCGCCGAACCCCCGGCCGAAGCTCCCGCC
>CABQCB010000088.1 GCA_902462475.1 uncultured Oscillibacter sp.
GAGAGCACTTCCGCTTCCAGTCTGGAGAAAGTCTGCCGCACCTGCTGGTGCTTGTGACGGCCCAGCTCGGTCAGATACACATACTGCGTCCGACGGTCGCCTTCCCGCGTACCGCGGCGGATCAGCCCTTTTTCCTCCATCCGTGCCAAAAGACCCGTCAGCGTAGCCGGGTCGATCTGACAGCCGGCTGCCACATCCTTTTGCGCACTTCCGTCGTGCAGGCCAAGGTAATCCAGGACCTTTGGCTGGCCGGAGGTGAGCCCTTCCTGACTCAGCTCCGCCATGACCCGGCGGTGGAACAGACTGTGGGTGGCCATCAGAAGATAGTGAAAGCTCTGATCCATAAGAGTCCTCCAAACTATTTGTATACAAATTATTTGTATACAAATATAATAAAAGATTGGAAAGAAACTGTCAAATAAAAAATCACGGGACGCTGAATTTTTTCGGGAGATGAAAGTGAGAGACAGAAAAATACCATAACAAGAAATTATAGATATATGAAGATAAATAATTTCATTTTTTCCCTTGCGTGGATTATAATGCCAATGACTGTTTGAGAAAAGAGAGGCGGAATCATGTTGGAATTTTTCAAAAAGAACGGGAAGGGGATCCTTCTTTGCCTGGTGATCGCTGTACCGTCCTGGTTTTTGGGAAAGGCGTTTCCCATCATCGGCGGTGCTGTGATCGCGATTTTGGCCGGTATGGTGGTGACGCTGCTGCTGCGGGACAAGTCCGGCATGGAGCCGGGCATTCGGTTCGTTTCCAAGAAGGTCCTTCAGTGGGCGGTGATCCTGCTGGGCTTCGGCATGGACCTGAACGTGGTGGTGCAGACCGGCCGGCAGTCGCTGCCCATCATCGTGTGCACCATCTCCGTGTCGCTGCTGGTGGCCTTTTTCCTGCACAGATGGATGCGGATCCCCGGCAAGGTGGCCACGCTGATTGGCGTGGGTTCTTCCATCTGCGGCGGCTCTGCCATTGCGGCCACGGCGCCGGTCATTGATGCGGACGAGGAAGAGGTGGCCCAGGCCATTTCCGTGATTTTCTTCTTTAATGTCCTGGCGGCGCTGCTGTTTCCGGCATTGGGCCAGGCCATCGGATTTGATACTACTTCCGGCGAGGCGTTCGGCATTTTTGCCGGCACGGCCGTGAACGACACATCGTCCGTGACTGCCACCGCTGCTACCTGGGACAGCATGTGGAACCTGGGCTCTGCCACGCTGGACAAGGCTGTGACGGTGAAGCTCACCCGGACGCTGGCCATCATCCCCATCACGCTGGTGCTGGCGTTCCTGCGGACCCGCCGGGAAAAGCAGGACGGCGGGAACCGGGTGGATTTCAAGAAGATCTTCCCCTTCTTCATTCTGTTCTTTATCGCCGCGTCCATCGTGACCACGGTGGCGGTGCACTTCGGCGTGTCCGCGTCGGTCTTTGACCCTGTCAAGGAACTGAGCAAGTTTTTGATCGTCCTGGCCATGGCGGCCATTGGTCTGAACACCAACATCGTCAAGCTGGTGCGCAGCGGCGGCAAGCCCATTGCGCTGGGCGGCTGCTGCTGGATCAGCATCACGGCGGTGAGCCTGCTGATGCAGCATCTGCTGGGGCTGATGTGAGAAAAAGGAGACACGGCTTTCGCCGTGTCTCCTTTTTTGGCGGATAGCGGGTAAAAATGTAGAAATTGTAATGATTCTGTTGTTGACCTGCAGGGGAAATGGGATATTATGGTACATATAAAATCCGGCTGCCTTGCAGCGGAAGGAGGGAGCATATGCGTTTATACAGCGGCGGCGGCAAACGGCTGCCGGAAAAGAAACGTGCGGCTTCGGCCCACAGAGGCGGAAAGCGTCTGGCTCCCTCCCGGCACAAAACGGCCTTCCTGGCGCCTGTTGCACTGCTGGCTGCCGGCGGCGTGACATTGTCTGCCTGGCTGATGACAGAGGGAGAACTGCCCGGTGGCTTTTGGCCCGGCGATACAACGGGTATGACCGAGATCACCGCGCCGGCGGAAACGCCGTCCGGCGCAGGGGAGACATCGTCCGGCGCGGAAGAAATACCGCCTGAGAGCGCACCGGAAAAGGACCGCTTTGTCCTCAGCTTTGCCGGAGACTGTACGCTGGGAGCGGAGCACACCGCCTGGAATAAAGCCGGCAACTTCCCCGACGTGGTAGGCGATGACTATGCCTACCCCTTTTCCGGCGTGCGGGAGGTGTTTTCCCAGGATGATTTTACCTTTGTCAACCTGGAGTGTGCGCTGACAGACCACGATGTCCCGGCGGAAAAGACCTATCGCTTCCGGGGACTGCCGGAATACGGAGAGATCCTGACAGAGGGCAGCGTGGAGGCGGTGTCCCTTGCCAATAACCACAGTCAGGACTATGGGTCTGCCGGGCTGAAGGAGACCCGCCAAGTGCTGGAAGCGCTCGGGATCTCCGCAGGCGGCGATGGCAAGACCTTTCTCTATACCACGGAGCGGGGGCTGCGGGTGGGTGTGTATACTGCCTACCATATCGGGCGGCAGGGCATCCGGCAGGCTATCTCCTCACTGCAGGAGCAGGGGGCGGAGGTGATCGTGGCGGCGTTCCATGCCGGTACGGAGGGGGCTTATCAGCCCACGGACTTCCAGCGGCAGATGTTCCGCTATGCGGCGGAGTGCGGCGCGCAGATCGTCTATAACAGCCATCCCCATGTGCTCCAGCCTATGGAGTACTGGGGCGAGAGCGTCATTTTTTACAGTCTTGGAAATTTCTGCTTCGGCGGCAACCGCAACCCCTCTGACAAGGACACGGCCATTTTGCAGGTGACCGTGGAGCGGCAGGAGGACGGCACGGTGACGCTGGAGCAGGTGGACGCCCTTGCATGCTCTGTCACCAGTACCAGCGGCCGCAATGACTATCGGCCTTGTCTCTATGCGTCCGGCAGTGCCGGGGCCATCCGGGTGGAGCAAAAGCTCCATGGGACTTACCGGCCCAAGACGACAACGCCGCCCGCTTCGGCTGGGACCGACGGGGAGAAAGAGGTGAAGGCAGAAAATCTGGCGGCTTCCATTTCTTGAAAAAACGGTGTGACCTGCGGGTCACGCCGTTTTTTATTTTGAAGCGGGCCGCTCCTGCCTTTGGCGGGTAGTTGCCTTTTTCTTCAATTTCGGTATAATAAGAGCAAATTGTACGATACACAAAAAAACTCGCAAATTATTGTTCCAAAGCACAACGGAGGAAGCGGTATGTTGATAGCAGAGGAGACGGCACTGTCCATTGTATGGGAAATGAAGACAGTGGCCGGATGCGACATCAATCTGATGGACGAGACCGGGCGCATCCTGGCCAGTACAGACCCGGCACGCATGGGGCAGATCCACGCCGGTGCCAGGGAGCTTTTGGAAAAGGGGCTGGACCGTCTGGTCATCTACGAGGACGTGCCCCGACAGGGAACTCTCCGCGGCGTGAACCTGCCCATCCGCATGGAGGGCCGGTCGGTAGGAGTCATCGGGATCACCGGTGCGCCGGAACAGGTGGAGGCCCTGGGCGGCGTCATCCAGCATATGACGGAGATTTTGCTGCGGGACGCGCAGCGCCAGCAGCAAGAGACCCTGCTGGAGGACGCACGGCAGTGCTTTATCGAAAGCTGGCTTTTCTCCCAGGAGAGCGACTTGGCGGAGCTGGAACTGCGGGGTCAGCTGCTGGGCATCGACATTACCAGGCCGTGGACAGTGGCGCTGCTGGAGGTGCGCGGCCAGGGGGGGAGCGGTGCAGGCAGGGAGCTTTGCAACGCCCGGGCTCTGACGAAGATCCGCCCCATCCTCCGGCAGGAGGACGCGCTGTGTGCCGTGGTGAACCAGCGGATCTTGATGCTGTTTGAAAGCCAGGGCAGGCATACCGGCCTGCTGCGCGTGGATCGGATCCGCAGCGAAGTGGAGTCCGCCTGCGCGGTGAAGGTGTGCGGAGGCGTCAGCGCCAGCGGACGGCGGGGAATGGATGTGCGCCTTTGTTATCAGGAGGCGCGCACCGCATGCCTTGCGGCCCGCTCCGGCGGCGGGATCTTGTTTTACGATCAGGCGTCGCTGGAGTTTCTGGCCCGAAGCATTCCCCCCGCCATCCGGCGTGATGTTTTGGAGCGAGTGCTGGGAACCTGTCCGGAGCAGGAGCGGCGGGAGCTTTTGGAGACTATCCGCTTATACTTTCAATGTGACGGACAAACAGAACAGATGGCCGCCAGACTGTATGTCCATAAAAATACGGTACATTACCGGCTGCAAAAGCTGAAGGAAAAAACCGGGTACAGCATTCGGGTGCCGAAAGGGAGCGTTCTTCTGTGCCTTTGCGAGCTGTTTTCCCGGCAGGAGGAATTACATAAGGAGGCGTAGCAACATGTCGATCCATGCGGATGCAAAGACGATTCTGGAGACAGCCCTGCGTGCCTGCCGCCCGGACGAAGCGGTGCGACGGGCGCTGGAGGGACGGGAATTTTCCAAGGGACGTGTCTTCCTGGTGGCTGCCGGAAAGGCCGCCTGGCAGATGGCCCACTGCGCATCCCAGGTGCTGGGGGAGCGGCTTTCGGAGGGTGTGGTCGTCACCAAGTACGGCCATGGCATGGGCCCTATTGCCCGCTGCCGGATCTATGAGGGCGGCCATCCGGTCCCTGATGAAAACTCCTTCCGGGGAACGGAAGCGGCCATGGCCCTGGTGAAGGACCTCACCGAAGAGGACACCGTGGTGTTTTTGCTCTCCGGCGGCGGATCGGCGCTTTTTGAAAGCCCCCTGATCCCCGGAGAGGAGCTGGCGGCGCTGACGGAGGCCATGCTGGCCAGCGGGGCGGACATCGTGGAGATGAATACAGTGCGCAAGCGCCTGTCCGCCGTCAAGGGCGGGCGGTTTGCAAAGCTGTGCGCCCCGGCCCGGGTGTATGCGGTGGTCCTGTCGGACATTCTGGGTGACCCGCTGGATATGATCGCCTCCGGGCCCGCCTGTCCGGACTCTTCTACCTGCGCCGCTGCCCTCACTGTGGCGGAGAAATACCATCTGCCGCTGTCTTCCCGGGCCCGGCAGCTGCTGGGGGAGGAGACACCCAAGCAGCTGGACAATGTGGAGACCGTGATCACCGGCAGCGTCCGGGAGCTTTGCACGGCGGCGGCCTGCGCCTGCCGGGACCTTGGGTATCGTCCCGTACTGCTGACGGACCGGCTTTGCTGTGAAGCCCGGGAAGCAGGCTCGTTCCTGGCGTCCATCGCCCGGACCCATGACGGTGACGGGGAGTCCCTGGCCTTTTTGGCAGGCGGGGAGACGGTGGTCCATCTGACGGGCTCCGGCCTGGGCGGGCGAAATCAGGAACTGGCGTTAGCGGCCGCGCCGGGCATCGACGGTATGGCCGACACAGTGATCTTCTCCGTCGGGTCTGACGGCACGGACGGTCCCACGGACGCTGCCGGCGGCATGGTAGACGGAGAGACTATGGAGCGCCTGCGCCAGGCGGGGTTTTCCGTGCACCGCGTTCTGGCGGACAACGACGCCTATCATGCGCTGGACGCCGTGGGAGGACTGATCCGCACCGGCCCTACCGGTACCAATGTCAATGACGTGGCAGTGGTGCTGCTGCGCCGGGACAGACACTGAGGCCTTCCGCCGCCAAAGGAACAAGTTTCGCCGCCGGAGTTTGGTATACTGCCCGTATCATCAATGACACGGGAGGATATGCCATGAAGAAAATGCTGGTCCGGGCGCTGCTTCTTTGTGCAGTTGCGGCGGCAGGAAGCTTCACCGGGGCGGTCCGGGCCTCTGCGCCGCCGGAGGAACTCTACTACCTGGAAGCGGAGGTGGTGGAGCAGCAGGCGGACTATGCGGTGTTCGCCACCGTGGATGGCGCCGAGCCTACGGAATGCACCTATGGGCGGACGGGGAACTACCGGGAGGATGTGCCGTATCTTCTTACTATGGACTCCATGGGGACGGAGGCGCCGGAGGATGATGAGATCTTGGTGGTCTGGCAGTGCGTGGACGAGAATTGAGACCGCTTGACATTTCCTGCGGGGGTTTGCTATCATACATATACCCCTATTGGTATTGGAGGCGGCACAATGAGACAGTGTATGGACGCCGAAAACCTGCACCGGCGGCTGCGCAAAATTATGGGACAAGTGCAGGCCATTGACCGGATGGTGGACGAGGACGTGCCCTGCGAGGATGTCCTGGCCCAAATCAACGCGGCAAAATCCGCGCTGCACCGATGCGGTCAGGTGGTGCTGGAGGGACATATCCAGCACTGTGTCCGCGACGGTATCGAGCATGGAGACGCGGACAAGACCATCGCCAGCTTTACCAAAGCGGTGGAGCGGTTTGCCAATATGCGCTGAAAAGACGGCTGCCCGGCGGGCGGCCGTCTTTTTCTTGACAGGCAGTTGCCCATATGCTATTTTATACCTATACCCCCATAGGTATAAAGGAGGAGGGCTATGGAACATCTGGAAAAGCTCCTGGATTGGGGCGGCACCAAGCGGGAGGTCGTGTGTTTGATCCTGTCGGCGCTTTCGTTGCTGGCCAGCGGCTTTCATCTGCTGCCGCTGCCCTTTGACGCAGCGTGGGTGGCCATCGTGCTGTGCGGTGTGCCGATCATCCTGGAGGCGATCATCGGCCTGGTGACTGCCTTTGACATCAAGGCGGACGTGCTGGTCTCCATGGCGCTGGTGGCCTCCGTGGCCATCGGAGAGGACTTTGCCGCCGGCGAGGTGGCCTTTATCATGCAGCTGGGTGCCCTGCTGGAGGACCTGACAGTGGCCCGGGCCCGCTCGGGCATTGAAAAGCTGGTACATCTGACGCCGCGCACCGCCCGGGTCCTGACGGCGGAGGGAGAGCGGACGGTCCCCGCCCAGCAGGTACAGGTGGGAGATCTGCTGCGGGTCCTGCCGGGCGAGACCATTCCTGTGGACGGCGTCATCACCGCAGGCAGCACCTCTGTGGACCAGGCGGTCATGACCGGGGAGTCCATCCCCGTGGACAAGAGCGTGGGGGATACGGTCTCCAGCGGCACGGTCAACCAGTTCGGCTCTTTTGACATGCGCGCGGTCAAGGTGGGGAAGGACAGCTCCATCCAGCGGATGATCCGGCTGGTCCAGTCCGCC
>CABQCB010000089.1 GCA_902462475.1 uncultured Oscillibacter sp.
CTGGGACACCAAGCGGGGCCTGCCCCGTACTGCCGGCCACAAGGCGGGCGCGGAGACGTTCCGCCGCATCGCCACCTACTGCAAAAACCTGGGCGTACAGTACCTGACGGTGTATGCCTTCTCCACGGAGAACTGGAAGCGCTCGGAGAGCGAGGTCTCCGCCATCATGCTGCTTTTGAAGAAGTATCTTCTGGAGGCAGTGGACACCATGGAGCGGGACCACATCCGGCTGCACTTTTTCGGAGACATGACCCCCATTTCTCCGGAGCTGCGGGCCCTGGCCCACGAGACGGATGAAATCACGGAACACCTCTCCAAGGATGATTTCCAGGCCAATGTCTGCCTCAACTACGGCGGCCGGGACGAGATCTTGCGTGCGGTGCGCCGCTTTGCGGCGGACTGCGCAGAGGGGAAGAAGCGGCCCGAAGAACTGAATGAGGCCATGTTCTCCGACTACCTGGACTCTGCCGGGATCCCGGATCCGGAGCTCATCATCCGGCCCAGCGGAGAGCTGCGGCTTTCCAACTTCCTCTTGTGGCAGTGCGCCTACTCGGAGTTTTACTACACAGATACCCTCTGGCCCGACTTCGACGAGGCGGAGCTGGACCGTGCCATCGATGCATACCGCAAAAGAGACCGCCGTTTCGGTGGTGTAAAGAAATAATACCTTACAGTTAAAGGGCTGATCTTATGTTCAAACGCGTGATGGTTGCCGTGGTCGGCATCCCGTTTTTGATTTTGGTGCTGGGTGTGGCGCCCGAATGGGCGACCATGGTCCTGGTGTGCGGCATGTGCGGCGTAGGTGCCTGGGAGCTGATGCACGCGGTGGCCGGGGAGGCGGGGAAGCCTCTGACGGTGTTGGCGGTGCTCTCGGCGGTACTGGTGCCCGTGTGCGTGTACATGGAGTTGTCCATCCGATACGCCAGGCTGACCGCGCTGCCGGTGCTGCCTTTGACGGCGCTGCTGGGCACGCTGCTGGTGCTGGCGCTGTTCGTAGTGTCCATCTGCCGCTACGGCAGCGCACGGCCCGTCCCCTTTGCCGCCGTCACCGCTGCGCTTTTTGCGGGACTGGTGTTCCCGCTGATGCTCAGCTGCCTGCTGCGGCTCCGGATGATGCCGTACACGGGAATGCTGCTGGTGTTCTTTCCCCTGTGCATCTCCTTCGGGTCCGATACCTTCGCCTTCTTTGCCGGATTGCTGTTCGGCAAGCACAAGCTGACCCCCGTCAGTCCCAAGAAGACCGTGGAGGGTGCTGTGGGCGGTCTGGTAGGCGGCGTCATCGGTACGGCACTGATGATGGCGGTAGGCTCCTATGTCCTTGCGGACGCCTTCTGGAACTTTGAGCTCCTGGCGCTGTTCGGCCTGGTGGGCAGCGCCATCAGCCAGATCGGCGACCTGAGCTTTTCCGTCATCAAGCGGGAGTTCGGCGTCAAGGACTACGGCAATCTCCTGCCGGGCCACGGCGGCGTGCTGGACCGGTTCGACTCCGTGACCTTCGTGGCGCCTTTCGTATGGCTGGTCCTGAACATGGGCATATACTGATCTGGACGCTATCTTGTAGCTTTTAGGATTGTTTTCAGCTTTTTGGAATAGGATAGGATTATGAGTAAGACGATTTCGATTTTAGGGTCCACCGGCTCCATCGGCCGCCAGACCCTGGATGTGGCAGAGCAGATGGGTCTGCAGGTGGCGGCCCTCACCGCCAACGCCAGCGTGGAGCGGATGGAGGAGCAGGTGCGCAAGTTCCGCCCCCGCCTGGCCGTATTGACCGACGAGGCAGCGGCCAGAGACCTGGCTGTGCGGATTCAGGACACGGATACGAAGGTACTGGGAGGCCACGCCGCCCTGATGGACGCCGCGGTGGTGCCGGAGGCGGATACGGTGGTCACCGCCGTGGTGGGCATGGTGGGCCTGGAGCCCACACTGGCCGCCATCGGCGAGAAAAAGCGCATCGCCTTGGCCAACAAGGAGACGCTGGTGTGCGCCGGCGAGCTGGTCATGGACGCGGCAGACGCTGCCGGTGCGGAGATCGTGCCTGTGGACTCGGAGCACTCCGCTATCTTCCAGTGTGTGCAGGGCTGTGCCGACCGCCGGGAGATCAAGCGGCTGATCCTGACCTGCTCCGGCGGTCCCTTTTATGGGATGACCTATGAGGAAGTGGGGAAGATGACCCGCGCGGACGCCCTGCGCCATCCCAATTGGAAGATGGGGCCCAAGATCACGGTGGACTGCGCCACGCTCATGAACAAGGGACTGGAGGTCATTGAGGCCATGCGCCTCTACCGGCTGCCGCTTTCCCAGGTGGACGTGGTCATCCACCGCCAGTCCATCGTCCACTCTCTGGTGGAGTACCGGGACGGGGCTGTGCTGGCCCAGCTGGGCACGCCGGATATGCGCCTGCCCATCCGCTACGCCATGACCTACCCCCACCGCGGCGTGAACCCGGCGGAACCACTGGATCTTCTCACCTGTCCTCCTCTGACTTTTGCTCAGCCGGACCGGGATACGTTCCCCTGCCTGCGTCTGGCAGAGGAGGCGGCCACCGAGGGTGGCACCGCCTGCGCCATTCTCAACGGCGCCAACGAGGAGGCCGTGGGACTGTTCCTGGCGGACCGGATCGGGTTCCACGACATTGCCCGTCTGGTGGCCAAGGCACGGTCTCAGGTACGGGTGGTGCAAAAGCCCGCTCTTTCCGATATTCTGGCGGCAGACGCCGCTGCCCGGCAGAGCGTGCTGGACGAAGCTTTTTAATATGCTAGGAGACAGTGCATGACGATTCTTTATATCCTGGGAGCAATTTTGATCTTCGGCGTCCTGGTAGCGCTGCATGAGCTGGGCCATTTTGTGGCAGCAAAGCTCTGCGGCGTCCGGGTCAATGAGTTTTCTGTGGGCATGGGGCCGGTGCTCTGGTGCCAGGACCGCGGCGAGACCCAGTATTCCCTGCGGGCGCTGCCCATCGGCGGCTTCTGCGCCATGGAGGGAGAGGATGAGGACTCCACCGACGAGCGGGCCCTCAATACCCAGAGTCTCTGGAAGCAGCTGATCATTTTCGCGGCCGGCCCGCTGATGAACCTTCTCACAGGCCTTGTGATCCTGCTAGGCCTCTATGCGGGCGTGCAGGTCATCCAGATACCGGCCATTGCCGGTGTGGCGCCGGAATTTGCGTCGTACAACGGCGTGACGCTGCAAGAAGGAGACATCTTCTGGTCCATCAACGGTGAGCGGGTGTACCTCTATAACGATGTGGACCTGCTGCTGAACCTGAACAAGGGCGAACCGCTGGATCTGGTGGTGGTACGCGACGGAGAAAAGATCACCTTTGAGAACCTCCAGTGGAACACCTTCACGGGGCTGGAAGGGGAGAGCTACCAGGGTTACGGCATTTACCGGGATCTGACCACCACAGAGGAGGCCACCCTGGGAGGCAAGCTGCGCATGGCCTGGCTCAACACCGTGGACTTTGTCCGGGTGGTGCGTCTGAGCCTGCAGATGCTCTTTACCGGCGAGGCCGGCGTGGACGATCTCAGCGGCCCGGTGGGCATCGTCTCTTCCATGACGGAAGCGGGCGAGCAGGCCCAGGAGCTGGGCGGCATCAGCGCGGCGGTGGAGAGCATGTTCTACTTTGCCGCCATGCTGGCGGTGAACCTGGCGGTCATGAATCTGCTTCCCATCCCAGCCCTGGACGGCGGTCATATCCTCTTTTTGGTGGTGGACGCTGTCTCTATGCTGCTTTTGAGAAAGAAGGTCCCCGCACGATATATGGCGGCGGTCAACACCGCCGGCTTTGTAGTGCTGATGGGCTTTATGCTGTTTGTGACCTTCCATGACGTATTTCGTCTGGTGGGGTAAAGAGGAGGAAGTCATGACTAAAAAACTGATGGTGGGCAATGTGGCCGTGGGCGGAGGTGCCCCGGTCTCCATCCAGTCCATGTGCAATACAAAGACAGATGATGTGGCGGCTACCGTGGCCCAGATCAAAAAGCTGGAAGCCGCCGGGTGCGAGATTATCCGGGTGGCCATTCCCGATCAGGCCGCAGCGGAGGCGGTGGACAAGATCAAAGAGCAGATCTCCATCCCCCTCATTGCCGACATCCACTTCAACTACAAGTACGCCCTGGAGGTGGCCCAGCGGGGCATCGACGCCATCCGCATCAACCCCGGCAACATCGGCGGGGAGGAAAAGGTGAAGGCGGTGGCGGATATCTGCCGCCAAAAGAACATCCCCATCCGCATCGGCGTCAACGGCGGGTCTTTGGAAAAGGAGCTCCGGGCCAAATACGGCGGCGTCACCGCCGAGGCCCTGGTGGAGAGCGCCATGGGCCATGTGCGCCTTTTGAACAAGTTTGATTTTGACGATATCTGCATCTCCGTCAAGTGCTCCGACGTGCCGCTGACCATGGCGGCCTACCGGCTTTTGAGCCAGCAGACGGACTACCCGCTGCATCTGGGCGTCACCGAGGCGGGCACGCCCTCCATGGGCATGGTGAAGTCCGCCATGGGCATCGGCGGCCTTTTGTGCATGGGCATCGGAGATACCATCCGCGTGACCTTGACCGCCGACCCGGTGGAGGAGATCTACGCCGCCAAGAAGATCTTGAAGGCGGCAGGGCTTCGGAAAGAGGGTGTGAACCTCATCGCCTGCCCCACCTGCGGCCGTACCCGCATCGACCTGATCCCCATCGCTGAGGAAGTGGAGCGCCGCCTGCTGGACTGCGACAAAAACATCACCGTGGCGGTGATGGGCTGTGCCGTCAACGGGCCCGGTGAGGCCTCAGCGGCAGATATCGGCATTGCCGGCGGCAAGGGCGAGGGGCTCCTTTTCCGTAAGGGAGAGATCCTTTACAAGGTGCCTCAGGACAAGCTTGTGGATGCGCTGATGGAGGAGATTGCCAAGCTGTGAGCGCATCCCCAGAGAAATTGAAGTGAGAGGGAACCATGGCAAGAAACATCCCGTTTTTTGATATGTTTGCGGAGCTGCAGCTTTCGGGAGAGCTGCGGCTGAAGCTGGCCGGAGCGGAAATCACCGGCGCCGTCATTGACCAGGGGCAGATGACCATTTCCCTGGACCTGACGGCCCGCACCCCCATGAGTGAAGCGGACACGCACGCCCTGGAATCGTTGATTCGGGGCGTGTACGGTTTTTCCGCGGCCGAAATCCATCTGACGGCTCCCGAGGCGCCCCAGGCTGCCGCAGCACCAGTGGAATCATCCCCGTCCTCCGGAAAGGACAAGCAGGGAGGCGGTGTATCCAAGGTGCTGCTGGGTAAACCCATCAAGGGCCGCACCAATCCCATGCGGGAGCTGAACCTGAAAATGGGCACCGCCACCGTGGCCGGCAAGGTCTTTGCCGCCGAGTGTGTGGAGACACGCCGCCCCGGCATGTGGCGGCTGCACTTCGACATGACGGACTACACCAACTCCGTCAGTGTCCATAAAAACCTCTCCGCCAAGGAGGCGGAACAGTACGGCACCGCCATCAAGCCGGGCATGTGGCTGTGCGTCCAGGGCAAGATGGAGCCCACCTGGGACGGCAAGGATATTCAGCTCAATCCGTACCACATCAACGTGATCGACCACGCCGAACGTCAGGACACCGCCCCGGAAAAACGGGTGGAGCTGCACCTGCACACGAAGATGAGCAACATGGACGCCCTGACGGACACCAAGGACGCCATCAAGACGGCCATCCGCTGGGGGCATCCCGCCATCGCCATCACCGACCATGGCGTGGCCCAGTCCTTCCCGGACGCCTGGCATGCCGCCGGGGACAAGATCAAAATTCTCTACGGCGTGGAGGGGTACTTCGTCAACAACCTGGATGACCGGGTAGCTGTCCACGGCAAGCAGGACTGCTCCCTGGACGATGAGTTCGTGTGCTTTGATATCGAGACCACCGGCCTCAAGGTGGACCGGGAGGCCATCACGGAGATCGGCGCAGTGGTGCTGCGCAACGGCGAGATCGCCGAGCGGTTCCAGACCTTCGTCAACCCCAACCGACGCCTCACACCGGAGATCATCGGCCTGACAGGCATCACCGACGACATGCTCAAGGATGCGCCCCAGCTCAAGCAGGCACTGACGGAATTTTTGAAGTTCGTGAACGGCCGCCCGCTGGCGGCGCACAACGCAGAATTCGATATCGGCTTCATCCGGGCGGGATGTAAAAAGGTGGGGCTGGACTTCCAGCCTACCTATGTAGACTCACTGATCCTGGCTCAGAACCTGCTGCCCGAGCTTGGAAAATACAAGCTGGACATCGTGGCCGAGCACCTGGACCTGCCGGCGTTCAACCACCACCGGGCCAGCGACGATGCCGCCACCGTGGGCTATATGCTCATCCCCTTTTGGAAGATGCTCCATGAGCGGGGCGTCCACACGCTCCAGGCGGTGAACAAGGAGATGGAAAAGCTCCGTCCCTTAGGCGGCAAGACCAACCGTTTCCCCAAGCACATCATCCTGCTGGCCCGCAACAAGGTTGGCCTCAAGAACCTCTACCAGATGATCTCCGCGTCCAACCTGAAGTATTTCAAGCGGGTGCCCACCATCCCCAAGACACTGCTCAACGAGCACCGGGAGGGCATCATCGTGGGCGCCGCCTGCGAGGCGGGCGAGCTGTTCCGGGCCGTGGCGGATCACAAGGACTGGGAGGAGCTCAAGCGCATTGCCGACTACTACGACTATCTGGAGATCCAGCCTCTGTGCAACAACGCCTTCATGCTGCGAAACGGCGACGTCCAGTCGGAGGAGGACCTGCGGGAGTTCAACCGTACCATCGTGCGGCTGGGCGAGGAGCTGGACAAGCCCGTATGTGCCACCGGCGACGTCCACTTCCTCAACCCGGAGGATGAGGTGTACCGGCACATTCTGCTGGCCTCCAAGAAGTTCCCGGACGCCAACGCGCCGCTTCCCATCTATTTCAAGACTACCGACGAGATGCTCCAGGAGTTTTCCTATCTGGGGAAGGAGAAGGCCTACGAGGTGGTGGTAACCAACACCCGCCTGGTGGCCGACCAGATCGAAAACTTCGAGCTGCTGCCGGCGGAGCTGTTCCCGCCCCGG
>CABQCB010000090.1 GCA_902462475.1 uncultured Oscillibacter sp.
GAGGTCGAACTCCTCGCCGATGCCGGCGCCCAGAGCGGTGATGACAGGCTGGAGCTTGTCGTTTCCGTAGACCTTGTCCGCCCGGGCCTTTTCCACGTTGAGCATCTTGCCCCACAGCGGCAAAATGGCCTGGAACCGGGAGTCCCGGCCCTGGGTGGCGGAGCCGCCTGCGGAGTCGCCCTCGACGATGTAGATCTCGGTGAGTTCTGGGTTATTTTCGTTGCAGTCCCGGAGCTTATCCGGCATGGCGGCGCCGCCCAGGGCCGTCTTTCTCCGGATGGACTCCCGGGCACGCTTGGCAGCCTCCCGGGCGCGGTTTGCGGTGAGGGCCTTGTCCAGGATCATGCGGCCCACCTGGGGATTTTCCTCCAGGAACACCTCCAGCTTGTCGGAGACGATGTTGTTGACCAGGGTACGGATCTCGCTGTTGCCAAGCTTGGCCTTGGTCTGGCCCTCGAACTGGGCTTCGGTGAGCTTGACGGAGATGACGCAGGTCAGGCCCTCCCGGCAGTCCTCGCCGGAGACCTTCTCGTCGTCCTTCAAAAGCTTGATCTTGCGGCCGTAGGCGTTCAAAACACTGGTCAGCGCCCGCTTGAAGCCTTCTTCGTGCATGCCGCCCTCGGGGGTGTGGACATTGTTGGCGAAAGAGAGGATGGTCTCGTTGTAGCCGTCGTTATACTGGAGGGCCACCTCCGCCATGGAGTCCTCCTTGGCGCCGGCCATGTAGATGACGTCCTTGTGCAGGGGGTCCTTGGACTTATTGAGCCAGGTGACGAACTCCCGGATGCCGCCGGCGTAGCACATGTTGTCCTCCTGCTCCTGGCCGGGACGCTGATCCACGGTGCGGATGCGAAGGCCCGCGTTTAAGAACGCCTCCTCCCGCATGCGGGTATGGAGGGTCTCGTAGTTGTAGACCGTGTCCTCGAACATCTCCGGATCGGGCTTGAAGGTGACGGTGGTCCCCGTGTGATCCGTGGTGCCCACGACGGTCATGGGCTCGGTCACGCCGCCCCGGGAGAACTTCATCTCATAGATCTTGCCGTCCCGGTGGACCTGCACGGTGAGCCACTCGGAAAGGGCGTTGACCACGCTGGCGCCCACGCCGTGGAGGCCGCCGGAGACCTTGTAGCCGCCGCCGCCGAACTTGCCGCCGGCGTGAAGCACGGTGTACACCACTTCCAACGCGGGCTTGCCGGTCTGGGCCTGGATGTCCACGGGGATGCCGCGGCCATTGTCCACCACGGTGATGGTGTTGTCGGCGTTGATCTGCACCAGAATGTCCGTGCAGTAGCCGGCCAGGGCCTCGTCGATGGCGTTGTCCACGATCTCATAGACCAGGTGGTGGAGGCCCGAGGTGGAGGTGGAGCCGATGTACATGCCGGGGCGCTTGCGCACGGCCTCCAGTCCCTCCAGCACCTGGATCTCCGAGGCGTCATACTCGTGCTCGGTCTGGGATGTGGTCAGGATCTCATTTTCTTCCATAGAATAACTCCTTCCATAGCAGGGCAGAAAGAGCCGGGCCGGACACTTCCGGCCCGTTTCTCCCTGCCTTGCGCCAAACTACAATACAATGCAATTTTATCGTCCGCGGATCTTGGTCCAGAGAAAGCGGGCCGCCATGCCCAGGCAAAGGCAAAGAAGCGCCGCCTCCGCGCACCAGCCGCAAACATAAAAGAAAATCATATCTTCCGAGGGGAAAAACTGCCCGATCAGTTCCGCAGCCGCCAGGATCACCAGGCACACCGCCGCAAAACCCCGCCGCAGCCAGGACTTCCGCCGGGAGAAAAGCCCCACGGCAAGGCCCACCAGCATGCTGACGCTTACCATCACGTTCAGAGGGAACGCCCAGGCGTAAAATGTCCGGATCCCCTCAAAAAAGTACATGGTCAGAAACTGATTCATGGGCGGCCTCCTCTCAAAACTCCGGCTTTTTACTCTCCGCGCGGTTCTTCAAGGTGACGGAATTCAATTGACTCAGATACACGATCTGCCGGTGATAGGGATGGTCGCACACCACGAAGGACTTGGGCAGCGCGCCGGACACGTCCAGCACCACGCCCTCTTTTTCCGCGGCGGCCAGGTAATCCCGGGTCCTTTTTTCATAGCTGCACTTGTCCAGATCGAAGATGCCGATGATCCGTTTGTCCGGGATGATCTCGTTTTGTCCGATGTGCAGATACATCTCTTACCTCCTGATCCACCGGTACAGCCGCCGGAGCGCCGCGCTCATGCCCCAGCCCGCCAGCAGGCACACGCCGTATCCGCCCCACAAAATGAGGAGAAACGGCAGCTCCAGGGGATAGATCCTGGCCAGCAGCATCAGGAAAAAGCCCAAAACGCCAAAGAGCACCGGCACCCACAAAAGCCACCTCCGTTTCCGGCAGAAAAGGCCCAGCAGCAGCTCCGCTCCGAACGCCGCGCCCCAGAGGGCCAGCATGGCCGCCAGCACCATGGCCGCAGCGGCGCCGAACACGGCCAGCACCGGCAGCGCCAAGAGAACATGGAACATGTCCGCGCCTCCTTTCGGGGCGGGAACGCCCGCCAAAAAAAGTTTACATAATTTGATTTCTTCTTCCGTCCCGCTCACACCAGCGCGCCGGCGTGGACATGCAGCACCTTACCGCCCAGCAGCTCCGCCAGACGGTCATCCTCACAGCAGGTGATGAACACCTGGCCGCCGGCGATGCGGTTGAGGACGAACTCCTGCCGCTTGGGGTCCAGCTCGGAGAGCACGTCATCCAGCAGCAGCACGGGATATTCCCCTGCGGCGCTGTGGTAGATCTCCCGCTCCGCCAGCTTCAAAGAGAGGGCGGCCGTGCGGGTCTGGCCCTGGGAGGCATACTGCTTGGCCTCCCGGCCGTCGATCCATACCAGAAGATCGTCCTTATGGGGACCGGAGAGGCACAGCCGGGTGGCCCGCTCCGCCTGGGCGTGGGCGTCCATGTGGCTTTGCAGCTGATGGGCGATCTCCTCCACCGGCGCGCCGGGATCGGTGACGGAGGAGACGGTGGCATAGCGCACCTCCAGCGCCTCCCGCCCGCCGGAGCAGGCACGGTGCACCGCCGCGGCGTGCTCGGCAAGGCGCCGGGCAAACTGGTGGCGGTAGTGGATGAGCACGGCGCCGAAGCGGATGAGCTGGGTGTTGAACTCCGGCAGCGCCGCTAAAAGATCCGGCCGCTCCTCCGCGTCCCGGAGGATGCGGGTCTTTTGCTCATAGGCCCGGCCGTAGGAGGCCAGAGCCGCGGCGTACCGGGGACGAAGTTGACATAAAGCGGTATCCAGGAACTTGCGCCGGGCGGCCGCGCCCTGTCGGATCAGGTACAGGTCGTCAGGGCAGAAGAACACGGTGTTGTACACCTGGCTCAGCTCCGCGCCGGATTTGACGGGCACCTGGTTCACCGTCAGCCGGCGCCGCCTGCCCCGGTACAGCGCCGCCTCCACCGCAAACTCACGCTCCCGGGCGGCCACCTGTGCACAAAGCCGTGCACCCTCGGCGTCAAACCCGATCAGCTCCCGGTCGGACCGGGCCCGGGGAGATTTTCCACAGGAGAGGTAGACAATGGCCTCCAGCAGATTGGTCTTGCCCTGGGCGTTGTCCCCGAAGATCACGTTGCAGCGCTGGTCAAAGGAAACGTCCACGGCGGAATAGTTGCGAAATCCGGTCAAAGACAGGGATTCAATCCGCATAAGCCACGGTATAGTGCCGTCCCTGGAAGCACACGTCGTCTCCGGGGCGGATCTTTTTGCCCCGCTGGGTGCACACCTCGCCGCCCACGGTGACCTCGCCGGCCTGGATGCGCTCCTTGGCCTCGCCGCCGCTTTCCACAAGGTTTGCAAATTTGAGGAGATCCTGGAGCTTGATAAACTCCGTGTGAATGATGATGGTTTCCATAACGTTCCTCGCTGTGCTCTTTAATCGGCGCTCTTGAGCCGCACGGGCAGCACCATGTAGAGGAAATTCTCCTCTCCGTCCACCGGCACGATGATGGCGGGGGAGACGCCGGTGTTGAGCTCGATGCGCACGGTGTCGGCGGGGGCATAGCGCAGGGCCTCCATCAAATAGCGGTTGTTGAAGCCGATCTCAAGACCGGTGCCGTCGCCGCTGATGGGGCACACGTCCTTGGCCTCGCCGTTGCCGGTTTTGGCGGACAAAAATACCTTATCCTGGTCAAAAATGCCCCGGACGGGGCTTTTCAGCTTGTCGGAGATCACCACGCTCACCCGGTCGATGCTCTCGATCAGGCGCTTGGTGTCCGCCACCACGGCAATGGGGTTTTTCCGGGGAATGGCGTTTTTGTAGTCCAGGAACTCGCCTTCCAGGCGCCGGCAGATCAGCTCCGTGTCGCCTACTTCAAAGAGAATGTGCCGCTTGCCCAGGGTGACGGAGGCGATGTCCTCCGTGTCGGCACAGATGCCCTTCACCTCGCTCAGGGCGCTGCCGGGGGCCACGAAGGAGAAGGCGCCGCCCTCGATTTTTTCCAGTTTCTCCCTGCGGATCGCCAGGCGGAAGCCGTCCACCGCCACCATGGTGAGGCCCTTTTCGCTGATCTCAAACAGCGCGCCGGTATGCACCGGGCGGCTTTCGTTGGTGGAAACAGCGAAAGCCGTCTCCTCGATCATGGCCCGGAGAGACTTTTGCTGGATGGTCACCGCGTACTCATCTTCCACAACGGGCAGCTCCGGATAGTCCGCAGCGGAAAGGCCCAGGATGTCGAAGTCCGCATCTCCACAGTGGAGGTGGACAACCTGCTTAGAGTCGGCGGTGAATACCACCACATCGTCGGGCATGCGGCGGATGATGTCGCCGAAGAGCCGGGCGTTGAGCACGATCTCACCGGTTTCCACAACGTCTGCGGAGAGTTTGGTGCGGATACCGGTCTGCATGTTGTAGCCGGAGATGGTCAGCTGGTGATCGGCCCGCAGCAAAAGGCCCTCCAGGGCGGGGATGGAGCTCTTTTGCGCCACGGCCCGGCTGGTGACAGCAATGGCGCTTTGCAAAAGGGCTTTCTCACAGGAGAATTTCATGGTTGCACTTCCTTTCAGGTCGGAGGAATTGGTCGCCGGCTGTCTTTTAAAAAAGAAAAGATAAAGTCTTTGTTAGAAAAAGCAGCCGTAGAAGGAAAATGTGTGGAAAAGTCGCCGAACCCTAAAAATTGCAAGGGATCGGAGATTCACAGGGGATGTTGAAAAATCGGGTCGATTTTCAACGGCTATTTTTGCCCGCCGGTTTTCCACAGCAGAGTTTTTGTTTTTCCACAGAACAAGTGGAGAAAAAACGCCTCATTTCCGGGCGTTGATGTTGGTCTTGATGGCCTTGACCGTCTCGGCGAAGGCGGCGTCTTTTTTCATTTGTTTTTCCACCTGCTTGATGGAATAAAGGACGGTGGAGTGATCCCGGTTGTCGAACTGCTTGCCGATGTCGTCCAGGGACAAATTGGTCATGGAGCGGATCAGGTACATGGCGATCTGCCGGGCGGCCACCGCGTCCCGCACCCGCTGCTGGCCCCGGATGACGGACTCCTCCAGGTTGTAGTACTTGCTGATGTAGTCCAGAATGGCCTCGGGGGAGGGGATATACTCGTTGGACCGCTTGAGCATGTCCTGAATGGCCCGGGTGACGGTCTCCTCGTCGGTGTCGTTGCCCAAAAGATCCTTGAAGGCCATGATCTTGTTGATGGTGCCCTCCAGCTGCCGGACGTTGGCCGTGACGTTTTCCGCGATGTACACGGAGATCTTGTCGGGCAGGTCCAGTCCCAGCATGGCGGCCTTGGTCTTGACGATGGCAAGGCGGGTCTCAAAGTCCGGCGGCGCCACGTCCACCAAAAGGCCCCACTCGAACCGGGTGCGCAGCCGGTCCTCCAGCTGGGTCATCTCGGAGGGGGGACGGTCGGAGGTCAATACGATCTGGCGGCCGGACTCATAGAGGTTGTTGAATGTGTGGAAGAACTCCTCCTGGGTCTGCTTCTTGCCGGCGATGAACTGCACGTCGTCCACCAGCAGAAGGTCCGCCTGGCGATACTTCTCCCGCATTTCGGCGGTCTTGTTGGGACCGGCCTGGATGGCGGCCACCAGCTCGTTGGTCAGGTCGTCGCCCTTGACGTAGGCGATCTTGGCGGAGCGGTCGTTGCGCTTGATGACATTGGCGATGGCGTAGATGAGATGGGTCTTGCCAAGGCCGGAGTCGCCGTAGATCAAAAGCGGGTTGTAGTTCTGGGCAGGGTGCTCCGCCACCGCCACGGAGGCGGCGTAGGCCAGCTTGTTGGACGGGCCCACCACGAACGTCTCGAAGGTGAATTCATCGGAGGTAAAGCGGTCGCTCTGCTTTTTGGGCGCCACGCCGCTGCGCTCGTTGAACTCCGCGTCGTCCCAGATGCGCACCTCGAACTCCACGGAGAAGATGTCCTTCAGTGCCGCCTTAATGCTTTTGAGAAACAGCGTCTCGATGTATCGTTTTTTAAAATCGTTGGTACAGTGCAGGATGAACGTATTGCCTTGGATGTCCACAGCCTCCAGCTCGTCGAACCAGGTGTTGATGGTGGTTTCCGACAGCTCTCCTTTCAGCTGGGCAAGGACATTGTCCCACACGTCAGCGACGGAATTCAAAAACAAACACCTCTCTCTAGTTAAAAATGGACAAAACAAATCGAAGATATTATAGCAAAAAAACGAATGCCTGGCAATACTTATTCTAAATATAAAAGCGGAAACTGCAAAAAAATATCCGGAGAGGGAAACGGGTTCAAAACTACATATTGATTGAAATTTTGACTTTGCCACAATATTTTGAAACCAGCGTGCAAATCGCGCAAAAACACGGTTTTTTTCAGGAAAATGCAAGTTTTTATTGACACAATATGAAAAAGTCTGTATACTATCGTGTGCGTCGCAGTGACGCGCAAAGAATGTTTACTGCGCCTGCCCGAAAGGGGAGGTGTCGAGTAAGTGCCGCCCGCAAGGACGGCCGGAATACTGACAGGAGGTGTCTCAACATGGCAACGAAACGTACCTATCAGCCCAAGAAGCT
>CABQCB010000091.1 GCA_902462475.1 uncultured Oscillibacter sp.
AGCGCGCCGACGTGGCGGAGCGGCTGGAGCACAGCGGCGAATTCCGGACGCTGACGGCGGAGGTGGAGAAGAAGCTGGGCAAACGGCTGACCACGCCGGACGTGGGGGTGCTGCTGGGACTGAGCGACTACCTGGGCCTTCCCGCCGACGTGATCTATCTTCTGGTGTGCCACTGCGCCGAGCGGGTGGAGCGGCGCTACGGCCCGGGCCGCCGGCCGGGCATGAAGCAGATCGAGCGGGAGGGCTACGCCTGGGCCCGCATGGGCATCGACACCCAGGCCGCCGCGGCGGAGTATCTGAGAAAGTACGCCCAGCGCCAGCAGTGCTTTCCACAGTACATGCGTGCCCTGGGCCTGGGGGAGCGGCCGCCGGTGGCGTCGGAGGAGAAGTACCTCACCGCCTGGCAGGACATGGGCTTTTCCCCGGAGGCGGTGGCCCTGGCCTACGACAAGACGGTGCTCAAGTGCCGGGAGTTCAAGTGGGCCTACTGCAACGGCATCTTGAAGCGCTGGCACCAGGCGGGACTCCATACGCTGGAGGAGATCCAGCGCCAGGACCGCCCGGTGCGCCGGGAGGCGGCGCCGCCCCAGCGGGAGGACGAGGCGTGGCAGTACGCCCGGGAGCTGCATAGAGACAGGGGGTAAGGGAACATGGCATATGACGGCCGCATCATGCGCCGGGCGCTCCAGCGCTTTGAGGAGGACCGGACGGCCCGGCAGGAAGCGTTTGCCCGCCGGCGGGAGCAGGTGTTTGCCCGCCGGCCCCGGCTGCGCCAGATCGAGCAGGAGCTGGGGCAGACCATGAGCCGCATCATCTCCGGGGCGCTGCGCCGGGGCACGGACCCCCGCCCGGCCATCGAGACGCTGCGGGACGAAAACCTCTCTCTCCAGCGGGAAAAGCGGGAGATCCTTCAAGAGCTGGGACTGCCGGAGGACTATCTGGAGGAAAAGCCCGCCTGCGCGCTGTGCGGCGACACGGGCTACCGGGGCGGGGAGGTCTGCTTGTGCCTGCGGCGCTACTACGCCCGGGAGCAGCAAAAGGAGCTCAGCCGCATGCTGGACCTGGGCAGCCAGAGCTTTGATACCTTCTCCCTGGAGTGGTATTCGGACCGGGCCCGGGACGGCGGCGTGTCCCCGCAGGAGAACATGAAAGCGGTGTACGACGTGTGCGCCGAGTACGCCTACCAGTTCGGCAAAAAGCCGGGAAACCTGCTGCTGTTCGGCGCGCCGGGCCTGGGCAAGACCCACCTGTCCGCCGCCATCGCCCGGGAGGTCAGCGGCAAGGGCTACTCCGTGGTGTACGACACGGCGTCCCATGTCTTTGAGCAGTTTGAGACCCAGAAGTTTTCCCGGGAAGAGGACGAGGAGACCAGCGCCGACGTGGAGCGGGTGCTCCAGTGCGACCTTCTGATCCTGGACGATCTGGGTACAGAGATGACCACCGCCTTTGTCCAGAGCGCCCTGTACCGCATCGTCAACACCCGGCTCATGGAGAAGAAGTCCACCATCCTCAACACGAACCTGACCCCCGGGGAGCTGGCGCGGCGCTACTCGCCCCAGATCGCCTCCCGCATCGAGGGGGAATACCAGATCCTGCCCTTTTTGGGGGAGGACATCCGCAAGCTCAAGCGCCGCCGGGAGCGGCCGTGAACAAAAAAAGACCGCCTCATCCGAGGCGGTCTTTTTTGCTGCGCTTATTGAGGCTCCTCCGGCGTCACCACGATGATGGTGGTGCCGTCCCCGCCGGTCTGGGGCTCGCTGGGGGTCTGGGGCTCCTGGGTGGTGGGGGTATCCGGCGTATCGGGCACGGTGGTGCCGGTGGCCGGGTCCTGAGGCTCGGTGATCTCCGCGCCGCCGGAGGCGGGGGTCTCCGGCAGGGCCGGACCCCGGGAGATGACCTTGTTGCGGACCTTGTAGTCGCTGGTGGCCTCGTAGGTGCTGGAGATGAGCTTGCCGTTGGCGTCGTAGACGTTGCGGTAGCTCTTGACCTTGTAGCCGGTGTAGGGGGTGGTGGTGACCTTCTCCGTGCCGGCGGGCAGGGTGTCGTCGTCCTTATAGACGGTCTCCCACGGCGTGGTGGAGAGCACCTCGTTGGTCATCTTCACGGACGTGCCGTCCACGTTGGTGCCCAGGATCTTGATGGTGAGATACCCGCCGGAGTAGGAGGTGACGATCTTGATGGGGTAGTTGGTGTTGTTGGTGAACTTGTAGTCCGGGCCGCCCCAGGACACCGTGGCGTCCATGCCCCAGTCGATGTAGGCGGGGACGTAGCGGTGGGCGTAGCGCTCCGTGATCTCCAGGTTGGAGCGCAGGCAGGCGTAGTAGAGGGTGGAGGAGGTCTGGCACACGCCGCCGCCTACCTCGTCCACGGTCTCGCCCTGGACATAGGCGGGGGCCGCCTGATAGGCCGGTGGTGGCGTTGTAGGAGAACACGTCGCCGGTGTTGAGCACCACGCCGTTGCAGGCAGCGGCGGAGAGCTTGACGTTGTTGATGCGGGCGGCGGTGCCGGAGACGTGGGTGCGGCACTGGCCCAGCACATCCCGGAACAAAACGCCCTCCAGCTCCTCGGCGGTGACGGCGGGCAGCTGGATCTCGGCATCGATGGTGACGGTCTCGCCGGGGGCGGCCGCGTCCAGTTTGGCCTGGGCGGCGGTCACGTCGAACTCCGCGCCGATGCGCTCGGGGGTAATGGTGCCGGTGGCGGCGTCGTACCCGGCGTTTTTCACGTCGCCGGCGGTGGCGTCGTAGATCTCCTGGGCGGTCATGGTCTTGGCGGAGAGGATCTGGGCGTCGGCTACATAGATCCGGCCGGGATCCTCGGAGATGACACTGCTGAAAAGGAGCTTCGTGTCCTCCGCCAGGGCGGCGGGGGAGACGGCAAGGCCGTTCTGGGCCAGGGTCACCTGCAAGCCGTTTTCATCCACGGTGTAGGCCGTGTCCTGGGGCTCCTTGGAAAACTGTCCGCTCAGCTGCTCCATCTGGGATTGGAAGATATCCTCCTCCGGCTCCAGTGTGATGCCCTTGGTGCCCATGGAGCCGAACAGGCAGCCCAGATAGTTCCAGCCACGGGTGAAGAAGCCCGTCCGCACCTGGGCCAGGTCAAAGACCAGCTGGGCATCGTTCTCATAGTCCAGCTCCTCCGTCACGCCCAGATCCCGGTAGGTGACCGTAGCGGCGGGGGCCTCGTCGTAGAGGGTGTCTCCCTCCGGGGCGGATATACCGTCCCCGGTCTGGTCGGGTAAGGGCAGGTAAAATTCCACCTGCCGCCCGGGAAGCTCCGCCCGCAGACGCTCGGCGGCCTCGGCCACCGTGCAGCCGGCCACATCTACCTCATTGATGGTGGTGTTGGGGTAAAAGACCTCCAGGGAGCCTGCGTAGGCGCACACACCCAAATAGGCGGTGGCGAGCACCGCCAGAAGGATCCCGATGACGATCAGCGGCTTCTTTCCGCCCTTTTTCAGCCGGGCGCCGCCGCTCTTTTGCACCATGGCGTTTTCCATTTCTTCCATGACGCGTCCTCCTGTTGCTGCGATTGGGAAAGCGGGCCGCTGTGGGGACGCCTTCTCCGATTTTCCTCATTTTAGCACAGATCCGTGGGAGAAAGCATTACAATCCCGTTACAACCCGGGATGCGTCAGGAGGATTTGCGCCCCTTGGGGATGCGGATGGTGAGCAAAATGGCCTCGTCCGTGTCCTCCCGGTCGGTGACCGCGTCCACCCCCGCCGCCCGGATGAGCTGGAGCCCCCGGTCCACGCTGTTGAGGAAGAGCCGCACATCCTTGATGATGTAGGTGCTGCGCCGCTGGGGCGGCGTGGACTGGATCACCGCCAGCCGCCGCTCGATGTACTGCTCCGCCTGGGCCACGTTCAGATGGTGCTCCGCCATGTACCGGGCGGCGGCCAGGCGCTCTTCCTCGTCCTCCAGCCGCAAAAGGGCACGGGCGTGGCGCTCGGTGAGAGCGGCGGAGACCAAGATCTCCCGGCAGGGCGGGGACAGGCGCAAAAGCCGCAGCTTGTTGGCCAGAGCCGAGGGGGAGCGGCCCAGGGCCGCGGCGGCCTCCTCCTGGGTGGAGCCGGTCTTTTTCAGGTAGGCGGCAATGGCGGCCGCCTCCTCAAAATAGTGCAGGTCCCGGCGCTGGAGGTTTTCCACCAGGGCCAGCAGGGCGGAGCGGCGGTCGTCGGCCTCCGTCTCCAGACAGGGCACCCGATTAAGGCCCGCCAGCTTGGCCGCCCGCAGCCGCCGCTCCCCGGCCACCAGCTCCCAGCCCGTGGCCGTACGGCGCACGGTCAGCGGCTGCAAAATGCCGTGGCGGCGGATGGAGTCCGCCAGATCCCGGATGCCCGCTTCTTCAAATACCTGCCGGGGCTGCATGGGATTGGGGCGGATGGACTCCGTGGGCAGCTCCAGAACCCGGCGTTTCGTCCTGTGGATCACAGGGCTCACCTCCTTTGTTTTCCCCATTGTACGGCCTTCCGGGAAAAAAGAGGGGAGAACCGTGTCGAATGACCAAAAGCCGTGAAAAAAAGCGCGCGGCCGGTGGCCGCGCGCGGGAAAACAGGGAAAAACGCCTTTATTTGGATGCCTCGGCGGAGGCATGGACCGCCGCCCAGGCCCGGCCCGGCGCCGTGGCGTGGAGCACCTTGACGATGACGGCGGTGGTGGCCTGTAAAAACAGCGGAGAGAAGGCCACGGGGAACAGCACATCCGTGGGGAAGTAGGCAATGGCCAGCACGGACCCGGCGGCGATGTTGCGGATGCCGGAGTTGAGGGACATGGTCACCAGGGTGGGGAAGTCCACCCCCATGGCCCGCCCGGCCCAGTACCCCAGGAAAAAGCCCAGCAGGCACAGGGCAAACACCGCCGCGATGACCCGGGCCAGCGTGGGGGTGATATCCCGCAGGAAGGGGGCGCAGCCGGTGGCGTTGGCCAGCACCAGCACCAGCATGGTGCCCTTGGCGTAGGGGGCCAGCCGGGGCTTTAGGGTGTGGGCCACCCGTCCTTTGGAGCAGTGGAACATGGTCATGGCGATGAGGGCCGGGATGGCTACCATGATCATCAGATCGCCCATCATGCCCATGGTGTCCATCTCCACCACGCTGCCCACCAAAAGCCGCAGCGTCAGGGGGATGACGAAGGGGGCCAGGAGCGTGTCCAGCAGCACCACGGAAAGGCACAACGTGGTGTTGCCGCCGCCCAAAGAGACCCACATGAGGGACGCCACGCCTGTGGGAATGGCGTATTCCAGCACCAGACCGGTGGTGAAAAGCGGGGCGTCCGGGAAGAGGAGAGAGCCTGCCGCCAGGGTCAAAAGGGGCATGGCGATGTGCAGCAGGGCGAAGATGACCACCACCGGCATGGGGTGGAGGGCCACCTCCTTCATCTCCTTAAAGCCGCCGCCCAGACTGTTGGCAAAGGTCATGAAGGCGAACAGCACCATGGTGTAGTCGTTGATGGGGGAGAACACGTCCGGCAGGGCGATGCCCACCAGCACAAACGCCACGATGAGCACCGCCATGTGCCGGCCCAGAAAGGCGTCCAGTTTTTCCATTGGTCTCAAGGGGATTTCCTCACTTCTCGGTTAATTGACTTCGCTTTTGCGGCAGCAGAGGAAGCAAAACCAGCCCTGGTCCTCGTGCCGCTCCAAAATGGCAAGGCCCGCGCCCTCCAGGGCGGCGGCCACCTCCTGGGCCCGGTCGTCGATGATGCCGGAGCAGAGGAACCGCCCGCCGGGGGCCATCAGGCCGTCCACGGCGCCGGAGAGGGCGATGATCACGTCCGCCACGATGTTGGCCACCACCAGGTCGAACCCGGTGCCCATGGCCTGCTGGACCGCCCGGTCGGAGAGAATGTCCCCGGCCAGTACGGTGTAGGTGTCCTTGCCGATGCCGTTCATGGCGGCATTTTCATAGGCCACGTCCAGGCACTTGTCGTCGATATCCACGGCCACAGCGCATTTTGCGCCCAGCTTCAGCGCGGCGATGGAGAGGATGCCGCTGCCGCAGCCCAGGTCCGCCACGGTGCAGCCGGGGGCAACGATGCGCTCCAGGGCTTCCAGGCACAGGCGGGTGGTGGCGTGGGAGCCGGTGCCGAAGGTGAGGCCCGGCTCCAAGATGAGGCTCACCCGGGTCTCCAGGGCCTTCTGCACGGCAGGGTCGTCCTGTTCCCACTGGGGCACCACCAAAAGCCGCTGGCCGATCTCCATGGGCTTGTAGTACTGCTTCCAGTTGTTCTCCCAGTCGGACTCCTCCATGGTGTCCATGGTCAAAAGGAGGGACCCGCAGTCGCTGCGGCGGGCCTTCAGGTCCTCCAGCGCCAGCCGCACCTGCGCCAGGGTGGAAAATCCCTCGTCCCCGGACTCCAGATAGAACGTCACGCGGGAGCGGCCCTGCATGCGCTGGGCCAGGTCCTCGTCCACATAGTCCCAGTACTGGTGGTTGTTTTCCAGGAAGTCCTGGAATTCCTCTTCGTCGTCAATGACCACGCCGTCGATGCCCAGGGCGGAGAGCATGGTCTCCACGGCCTCCAGTCCCTGGTGGGTGGTGTCGATGTGCAGTTCCAGCCACTTCATGCGCTCACCTCTTGCTTCCCACGAAGAACAGTGCCACTGTGCCGGGACCGGAGTGGTTGCCGATGACGGGGCCCACGAAGTTCAGATGGATGTCGTGGTTATCGAACCGGCGGACGATCTCGTCGGCCACCAGCAGCGCGTCGCCCTCGCAGTCGCCGTGGCTGATGAACACGGTGCCGTGGGCGGGGTCCACGGCGGTCTCTTCCATCCGGTCCACCAGGGCCATGAGGGAGGCTTTCCGGCCACGGGCCTTGGAAACGGGGGTCAGGTGGCCGCCGTCATCCACGTGCATGACGGGCTTGATGGCAAGCATGGTGCCGAACAGGGCCGTGGTGGCGCTGATGCGGCCG
>CABQCB010000092.1 GCA_902462475.1 uncultured Oscillibacter sp.
CCAGGCGCGCCGCGCCCTCCCGGATACGGGAGAGCTTACGCTCGTGGAGGTCGCAGGAGACAATGGACCCAACATCCCCCATGGCGATGGCCGCGGAAAAGGATTTTCCTCCCGGCGCCGCGCACATATCCAAAATCCGCTGGCCCGGCGTCACCTGCGCGGCAAGGGACACAAGACTTGCTGCCGGGTCCTGCACGAGGAAGAGTCCTTCCTGGAATGCGGGCAGCGCGGTGAGATCGCCGGTGCCGGAGAGCTCCAGACAGCCGGGGACCCAGAGATGCTCCCGGACGGTGATCCCTGCGCGCTCCAGATCGGTGCGAAGGGCCTGGAGCGTGGTTTTCATGGTGTTGACCTGCACGGTCACGGGGGCCACGGAGTTGTTGATGCGCAGGTATTCCTCGGTCTCCTCCGGGCCCAGGACCGGCAGCAGCCGCTTGATGAGCCACCGGGGGTGGCTGTACCGGATCGACAGCGTGCGCAGGATGTCGCCTTCCGGAATGGGCGGGAGCGCGTGCTTGTTCTGCGATAC
The DNA here is from genome assembly GCA_902462475.1 of uncultured Oscillibacter sp. Next base: position 530 of record CABQCB010000092.1, read on the forward strand.
CTTGCGCAGCACGGCGTTCACAAGTCCCGCCGCGGAGCCGCGCTTGAAAAGACGCGCCAGCTCTACTGACTGGTTTACGGCTGCGTAGTCAGGCACCTTGTCCAGATACAGGATCTGATAGGCACCCAGCCGCAGGATCTCCAGCAGCGGCGGCTGCAAATGGTCGGTCCGCTGGGAGCAGTAGGCGCCCAGATAGTAGTCCAGCAGGAGCTGGTTTTGCAGCACGCCGTATACCATGCGGCTGCACAGGGCGGCATCGGCACCGGTGAGCCCGTCCCGCTGGATCTGGGATTTCAAAGAGGCATCGGCCCATGCGTCTTTGGTGCGGCATCCGATCAGGACCCGCAGTGCCGTCTCACGGGCATTGCTCATCGCCTGCCACCTCCCTGTTCCCGGTTGTTCCGGCCCACAAAGATCAGGACGAAGCGCAGCAGCTGCAGGGCGGACATGAGCAGCGCGGCCACATAGGTCATGGCTGCGGCCCGCAGGACCCGCCGTGCGCCGTCCAACTCGTCGTCCCAGAGAAGGGACTGGGACTCCAGGGTCTCCAGTGCCCGATGGGAGGCGTTGAACTCCACCGGCAGCGTCACCAGCTGGAAGAATGTGGTCAGAGAAAAGAGAATGATGCCCGCCAGGAACATAGTCTGGCTGTACAGGAGCATGCCCACAAAGAGCAGCAGAAACGAGAGCTTGGAGCCCAGCTGCGTCAAGGGCAGGATGGCGGTCCGCAGCCGCACCGGGCCGTAACCCTGGGCGTACTGCACCGCGTGACCCGCTTCATGAGCTGCTACGCCCACCGCCGCAATGGTGGGGGCGCCATACACGGATTCAGACAGATAGATGGTATTGTCCCGGGGATCGTAGTGGTCGGTCAGATGCCCGCGGGTAGTGCGTACGGGTACATCGTAGATCCCGTGGGCCCGCAGCACCGCCTCCGCCGCCTGAGCGCCTGTCAAATGCCGCCGGTTGTTCACGGCGCTGTACCGCCGGAAGTTTCCGCTCACTTGGAACTGCGCCCACAAAGAGAGCGCCAGAACGGGGATCAGCAGCAAAAAGTAAATATTATTGGCAAGGAAATCGCTGTAACCGTGGTAGCCGTAGCCATAACCGTAGTAATAGGGCATAGAAAACCTCTCAGTTAGAATTTTACACAGGGTGTTCTGTGTTACACGTCCATGGGGTGGCCCAGCAGATAGGCTGCCGCCGCCATGCGTTTACCGCCCTCGGCCTGCAATTCCGTGATGAACAGGCTCTGCCCGTCACCGCAGGCAACTTCGATTCCCCGCTTCCCGGCGGAGAGGACCGTACCGGGCGCCTTGTCCGTGGCGGTTCCGGGCGCGGTCTTGTAGACTTTGAACCGCTGTCCCTGCAGCTCCGTCGCTGCGCAGGGCCAGGGGATCAGGCCCCGTACCTGGCAGGAGATGGCCCGGGCGGGACGGCTCCAGTCAATGGGAGACATGTCCCGGGAGAGCATGGAAGCATAGCTTTGCAGCGTTTCATCCTGGGGGGTGCGGGTGGCGGTACCGTCCGCCAGGGCACGAATGGCATCGGAGAGTGCACCGGCGCCCAGCTCGGCCAAGCGGCTCGTCAGAGACAAAGCATCCTCGTCCTCGCCGATGGGGGTGGACACCTGGCAGATCACATCGCCTGCGTCCAGCTCCTTGGCCATATACATGATGGACACGCCGGTCACCTGTTCCCCATCCAGGATGGCCCAGTTGATGGGTGCGGCGCCCCGGTATTTGGGCAGCAGGGACGAGTGGACATTGATGGCACCATAGGGGGGGAATTGGAGAATGTCCTCCGGCAGGATCTTTCCGTAGGCGGCCACCACGATCAGTTCCGGGGCAAGCTCCCGAACGATGGACATGGCCTCCCCGTCCCGCATCTTCAAAGGCTGGTAAACCGGCAGATTTTGAGACAAGGCATATTCCTTCACAGGCGAGAAAGCCAGCTTATGCCCGCGGTTTTTGGGCTTGTCCGGCTGCGTGAACACGCCGCAGACCGTGTGCCCGTCTTCCACCAGACGACGCAGCGAAGCTACGGCGAAATCCGGCGTTCCCATAAACAAGATCCGCAAACTTATTCCTCCTCCTGCGCCTCTTCCTGCTCCAGGTATTCCCGCAGTTCTTCGTCGGAGAGGAAGTGGTCGATGTGCTCAGTGTACAGATGGCCGTCCAGGTGCTCAATCTCATGGCAGAAAGCGCGGGCGGTCAGGTCCTCCCCTTCCACTTCGAACCAGTTGCCGTCCCGGTCCTGTGCCCGGACGCGGACGCGCTGAGGCCGGGTAACGATGCCCCACTTGCCGGGAACGCTCAGGCAGCCCTCCAGGCCGGTCTGCTCACCGCTCTGGGCCACGATCTCCGGATTTACCAGTTCCAGGTATTCCTCACTGTCCTCGTCCATCACCACGCACACCCGGCGCAGAACGCCCACCTGCGGTGCGGCCAGACCGGCACCGTTGGCATCTGCCAGGGTTTCCACCAAGTCATCCAGCAGTTCATGGAGCCGGCCGTTGAATTCGGTCACGGGCCGGCAAACTTTGTTCAGGCAGGGGTCACCCTGCTCAACGATTTTACGCAAAGCCATCGTTTGATCCTTTCCGACTGTCAGTCTGTGAGATTGCAGTCTACAAAAATATTCACGCCGCGGTTGGCGCGGTCATTGGAAAACGTCTTTAAAAGCCAGCTGATCTTGTCGCGGGTGGACTTGCAGTTGCGATCCACCAGCAGCACATGATAACGATAGCGGTTATTGACCTTCAGAACCGGCGCCGGCGCGGGGCCAAGCACCTCCTGCTCCGGAAACAGCTGACGCAGGGAGTCTCTGGCGGCGGCGGCGCTCCGCAGCACCGCACCCTCGTCTATGCCGGAGAACGTAAAGGAAAAGTGATCTGCAAAGGGCGGGCACTGCCGCAGCCGGCGCAAGCGGATCTCCTGACGGTAAAACGCCTCATAATCCTGAGCGGCCGCGCTGCGGATCACATCGTTTTCCGGTGTGTAGGTCTGGATCACGGCCCGTCCGTCCCGGCCGCCCCGGCCTGCCCGGCCCACCACCTGCGTGAGCAGGTTGAAGGTACGCTCAGAGGCCTGGTAATGGTCGACGTACAGGGAAAGATCCGCGGACAAAACACCCACCAGGGTCACATTTTCAAAGTCCAGTCCCTTGGCGACCATCTGTGTCCCCAGCAAAATGGGGATGCGCTCTTTTTCAAAGCGCTCCAGCAGGGTGCTGTGACCGCCGGCGGCGGTATCCGCGTCCATGCGCAGGACTGGCACATCCGGGAACAAGGAGCCAAGCTCCTGCTCCACCTTCTGTGTTCCGCAGCCAACGTGCTTCATGGTCCCGCCGCACTGAGGACAGGTATCCCCCGCGCTCTGGGAGTGCCCACAGTGGTGGCACATCAACCGTCCATTGGCGGAGTGATAGGTCAGCGCCGCGCTGCACCGGGGACACTGGGGCACATAGCCGCACTCGCCACACAGGAGCATGCGGCTGTTGCCCCGCCGATTTAAAAACAAAATGCTCTGTTCGCCTTTCCGCAAGTTTTCGGCAAGCTCTTCTTGCAGCAGGCTGCCGATCACGCCGGGGTTGCCCCTGCGGATCTCCTCCCGCAGATCGGCAATGGTTACGCGGGGCAGTGCGCGGGCGTTGTAGCGCTGCCGCAGAGTGAACAAATGGTACGTTCCCTTTTCCGCCGCATGGAAGCTCTCCACCGAGGGAGTGGCGGAGCCAAGCAAAAGTGTGGCGCCGAAGCGGGCGCAGAGAAACTTGGCCACATCCCGGGTGTGGTAGCGGGGCGGGTTTTCTGACTGATAGCTTCCCTCCTGCTCCTCATCCAGTACGATCAGTCCCAGGTTTCTGACAGGAGCGAAGATGGCGGAGCGAGTGCCCAGCACGACCCGGACTTCCCCGCGGCGGATGCGCTTCCACTGGTCGTAGCGCTCGGTCATACGCAGAGAGCTGTGAAGCATTGCGACTTCACTGCCAAAGTATGCACGGAATTTGCGCATTATCTGCGGCGTCAGCACGATCTCAGGGACCAGCACGATAGCGCTTTTTCCCATACGAAGGGTCTCCTGCACCAGGCGGATATATACCTGCGTCTTTCCACTGCCTGTTACGCCATACAGCAGCGCTGCTTCCGCACGGCCGCTCTCCAGCAAGGAGAGAATGCCATTGAAAGCCCGCTGCTGTTCCTGACTGAAGATGATCTTGGGACCGGGATCTGCGGCCTCGTCGCTGGGGACACGCAAAGCTTCCTCCTGGGTCAGAGTAAGGAGTCCGGCCTTTTCCATGGCACGAAGCGTGCGCATGGTGGTACCCGTATAGTAGCAGATCTCCGCGGTGGAGGCCTTCCCCACGGACAAGAGCAGCTGTGTCACTGCATATCGGGCGGGGGCGCTGGAGCGGTGGCGCTCCGTCAGCGCCAGTGCCTCCTCTGCGCCGATGGCCAGCTCGGCCATGGTCCGGGTCTTGTCTCCGATCTGCCGCTTGGCAGCGGACTGACGGTAAAGGATGCCCTCCCGTTCCATGGCACGAAGTGCCGATGAAGAGATCCCTGCCTCTTCCGCCGCCTCTTTGGAAACGCTGCCGCTGGAAGCAGCCAGCAGATCCAACAGCAGATCACAGCCGGCAATACCGGCACAGCGGGCCCGGGCCTCCTCCGGCGGGATGCACAGGAGAAAGTGCTCTTCCAGGCGATACCACAGGCCTGCGGGCAAAATGGTCTTGACGGCTTCGAACATGGTGCAGAAGTACCGCTGCCGCAGCCAAAGCGCCAACGCGATCCCATCCGCATCCAGTACGGGGGCTGCATCCAGCACCGCGGTGACGGGCTTGAGGCCGCGCACTTTCTCGCCCTGGACCCGGGCAAGAATCACGCCCTCGCTGGTGCGGTTGCCACGTCCGAAAGGAACGGTCACCCGAACGCCCGGAAGCGCCGCTTCCAAAAGCGCGTCGGGAACCAGGTAGTCATAGGGCTTGTCAATGGAATAGGGCGCGGCGCTGACCGCTACCTTTGCGATTTCCGCGGTCTCCATGCCTCGCCCTCCCCTTCTTTGCGATCAGTCCTCTTCGATCACCAGATTCATGTGACTGGCGTCCAGCTTGCCGTCGGCCACCTCATGAATGGCCAGGGTGACAGGCTTTTCCGTCAGATGTTCCCCGGTCTCCTCGGCGGTCTCGGCAATCTGCCGGGCGCGCCGGGCCACCACGTTGACCAGCATGTAGCGGTTGGGGATATAGCTGGTGAGTTTGTTCATTGCAGGATACAGCATCATAATAATCTACTTCCATTCTGCCGGATTTCGGCTGATTTTTTTGTCGGTTTATGGAGATGACAGCGTATTTATCTTCCGCTGATGATCTCCATGCGCTCCTTGGGTTTGCAATGCTCCGCGGTCATGATGGCATTGAGCTCTTCCACTGCGTTGTCCACGCTGTCATTGATCACGAAATAATCATAGGTATGAGCGGTTTGGAATTCCACTTTGGCACGCAGAAGCCGCTTCTGGATTTTTTCCAGACTGTCGGTGCCCCGCTCTGTCAGCCGCCGCTCCAGCTCCGCCCAGCTGGGAGGAGCGATGAAAATACGAACGGCGTCCGAACGCTTGCCGGTGACCTGGATGGCGCCCTGGACTTCGATATCCAAAATCACGTCCAGACCGCGGTTCATGGCATCGTCCACAAAACGCTTGGGCGTTCCGTAGAAGTTGCCCACGTACTCGGCGTACTCCAGAAACTCATCTTTGGCGATCCAGGAGCGGAACGTATCCACGTCCAGAAAGTGGTAGTGGACACCGTCGACCTCGCCGGGCCGGGGCTCTCTGGTGGTGGCAGAGACGGAGAAATAGACATTTTTCCGCCGCTCCATCAGAGCTTGCAGCACCGTGCTCTTTCCGACGCCGGAAGGGCCGGAGACAATAAAGGTTTTCCCTTTTCTCATAGATTTCAATCTCCTTCTGCTCCATGCTGTTCCGCTCGTGCGCCGAAACGCTCCGGCGGAAGAGCGGACAAGATCACATGGTCGCTGTCCATGATGAAAATGGATGCGGTCTTTCGACCATAAGTCGCATCGATCAGCATGCCGCGCTCCCGGCTTTCCTGGACCATGCGCTTGATAGGCGCGGAGTCCGGGCTGACGATGGCCAGCAGCCGGTCCCGGGAGACCAGACTGCCGAATCCGATATTGATCAGTTCCATGGCGTCACTCGATGTTCTGGACCTGCTCGCGCATCTTCTCCACTTCCGCCTTCAGCTGGACCACGATCTGGGCGATGGAGACGTCGTTGCACTTGGAGCCGATGGTGTTGGACTCCCGGTTGACCTCCTGGATCAGGA
>CABQCB010000093.1 GCA_902462475.1 uncultured Oscillibacter sp.
GGGCGTCCAGTCCAGCGGCAGCGCCGCCGGCGGACTGACCTTCACCAGCCCTGTGACCATCAGCCTGTGCGCCTTCCTTTGCAGCATGGCCGTGTCCCTTTTGATCCTGGCCCTGTCCCGGCTGCGGTCCGTGTCGGCGGAGGCCATGGTGCTTGCGGGCGTGGCCCTCAGCTCTCTTTTTTCCGGGGCCTCCACGCTGCTGCAATATTTTGCCGACGAGGTGCAGCTGGCCTCCGTGGTGTTCTGGACCTTCGGCGACCTGGGCCGCACCACCTGGCGCGAGGTGGGCATCATGGCGGCGGTGGTGCTGGGCACCTTCGTCTGCTTCTTCCTGGCCCGCTGGGACTACAACGCCCTGGAGGGCGGGGAGCAGACGGCTGTGAGCCTGGGCGTCCGGGTGGACCGGCTGCGGCTCACCCATGTGCTTTTATGCTCGCTGACCGCATCAGTGGTGGTATCTTATGTGGGCGTCATCAACTTCATCGGCCTGGTAGCCCCCCACCTGGCCCGGCGGCTGGTAGGCGGGAACTACTGCGTGCTGCTGCCCGCCTCCGCCCTCACCGGCGCGGCGCTGCTGGTGCTGGGGGACCTGGCCGCCCGGCAGATCCTCTCCCCGGTGGTGCTGCCCATCGGCGCCATCACGTCGTTTCTGGGGGCGCCGCTGTTTCTCTATCTTCTTTTCAAGGGAGGGAAACGCCTGTGATCTCCGTGGAGCATCTGAACTTCTCCTACCCCTGCGGGCGGCAGATCCTGCGGGATATCTCCTTTGAAGCCCCCAGCGGATCGTGTATGGCGATCCTGGGCAACAACGGCGCGGGCAAGAGCACCCTTCTAAAGTGCCTTTGCCACATTCTGCATCCCCAGACCGGCCGGGCCATGCTGGACGGCACGGATCTTCTGACCCTGCCGCCCCAGCGCCTTGCAGAGTACGTGGCCCTCATGTCCCAGGAGTCCCCCTCCGCCCGGCTGACGGTGTACGACACGCTGATGCTGGGCCGCCGGCCCTACATCCGCTGGGGCGTGGGCCAGCAGGACCGGGCGGCGGTTTCCGACATGCTCGCCCGGCTCCACCTGGAACCCATGGCGGTGCGGTATCTGGACCAGCTCTCCGGCGGCGAGCGGCAGAAGGTGCTGCTTGGACGGGCGCTGGTGCAGCAGCCCAAGCTTCTTTTGCTGGACGAGCCCACCAGCGCGCTGGACCTGCGCAACCAGTACGAGATGCTTGCCCTGGTGCGCCGGGTGTGCGCCGAGGCAGGCATCACCGCCATTCTGGTCCTCCACGACCTGAACCTGGCGCTGCGGTTTTGCGACCGCCTGCTGCTCCTCTCCGGCGGAACGGTGCACGCCTGCGGCGGCACGGACGTGGTGACCGGTGAGAGCATCCGGGCCGTGTATGGTATGGACGCGGCGGTGCGCACCGTGGACGGCGTGCAGGTAGTGATCCCCCATATGGCAGAGCCATAAAAAAGGCAGCACCGCTGCCTTTTTTATTTTTTTTGAAGAAAACGACGCGGCTACCTCGTTATAATAACAGCAACAGGCAAGGAGGTGGATGTGCGGCGTGGTATCCATCACAAATGAATCCTTTTCCCGGCTGGTGGAGCAGTATGAGCCCTTGGTGTATACCATCTGCTTTCAGCTGGTGCGCGACGCCGCAGCGGCGGAGGACCTGACCCAGGATACGTTCCTCGCCGCCTACCTCCACCGGGCGTCCATGCCCCCCGGGTATGAACGCCAGTGGCTGGGACGCATCGCCGCCAACAAGGCCAAGGACCACCTGCAAAGCGCCTGGAAACGGCGCACGCTGCTGCCGGGAGACGAGGCCCTTCCCCCCGGCGCGGCGCCGGCGGCGGAGGAGACGGCCCTGTCCCGGGGCGGCGCCCAGGAGATTGCGGCGCTGATCGACCACCTCCGGGAGCCCTACGGACGGGTGTGCCGGCTGTGCCTATTGGAAGAGCGCACGCCGGAGGAGGCGGCATTGGCCCTGGGCAGGCCGGTCAAGACCATCCACACCCAGCTCGCCCGGGGAAAACAACTGCTGCGCACGCAGCTGGAAAGGAGCGGATCCCATGGAACTATTTGATGAATACGGCCACCTGACGGACGAAGCCCTCCGGGCGCTGACGGAAAACGCCCCCATGGACGAGCTCAGCCGGCTGGAGGTCGCCGAGCATCTGGCCTTCTGCGACCAGTGCCTGCAGCGCTACACCCTGTATCTGGCTGCCCAGCCCACGCTGGTGCCGGCCCACAGCTGTCAAGAGAGTCTCTGGCGGCGCATCCGGCAGCGGACCATCCGCCTCATCACCAGCCGGTACGCCACGGCGGCCGCCGCGGTGGTGCTGGCGCTGACGGTGCTCTGGGGCAGTGCCCGGCTGCCTGTCTCCGGCCAGCTTCTGTTCTCCGGACAGGACGCCCCCATTTCCCAGCACCTTGCGGACTGGTCCCAGCACTGGCGCTCCTCCATCAACGGACTTCTCTCCCGGTGCAGCGACTTCTTCGATCCCTATCACGGCCCGGACTCCCAGGCCATCCAAGGAGGTAACTCATGAAACCCAAACACGGATTCTTTCTTTTTGTCAGCTCCTGCATCCCCGGCTGCGGCCAGATGTATCAGGGCTATATGAAGCGCGGCACTTCTTTGATGATCGTCTTTTTCGGTCTGTTTGCCGTCTCCGTCTTTTTGCAGATCGGGGCGATGGCGGTCTTTATGCTGCCGGCGTGGCTCTATGCCTTTTTCGACAGCTACAATCTCCGCAGCCGCATCGCGGACGGCTTCCCCCCTGATGACGAGATGCTCTTCGGCCTTTCCGATATGGACAGCGCCCGGGCGGCGGCCCTCTTCCGCAAGCGGCACAGCCTCATCGGCTGGGGGTTGGTGGTCATCGGCTGCTGGACATTCTACATGCTGCTGACCGACTGGCTCTTTGAATTCCTGGGCCAGTTCTTCTACGACACCTGGTGGCTCCAACGCATCCTGGTCTATGATGTGCCCCGTCTGGTACTGACCGTGGCCATCATCGCTCTGGGCATCTGGTTCATCCGGGGCCCCAAGCCCACCGGCGGCGATATCCCGCCCTTTGTCCCGCCCATGGAGCCGGAGGAGGACGCGGCGGACCGCGACGAGGAGGAGGCGCGCCATGAAGCCCAATGAGGACGCCGTGCCCGCCCGGCGGGTAGGAACGTTCACCTTCGGTCTGATCCTGGTGGTCACGGGCCTTGGCATGCTGGCGGCGCTGTTTTTCCCGCAGCTGGACCTTACGCTGCTGCTGCGGCTCTCCCCTCTGGCCCTCATCAGCCTGGGCATCGAGGTGCTCCTGGCATCCCGGGGCGGGGGAAAGCTCCGCTACGACTGGGTGGGCATGCTCCTTTGCAGCCTGATCGTTCTGGCGGCCATGGCCTGGTTCTCCGTGGCGTGGTATCTTACCTACTGGCAGGACTGCCCCTACTTTTGAGAAAAACCCGTGCCCCTCTCATGGCGGCACGGGTTTTCTTTTTCCACAAACCGCAGTATAATAGTCGCAAAACGACTATTATCCTTTGATCCGAGCCGTTTTTCTCGCCCCTTGCAGGGCAACCGAAAAACGTGGCATTATACCATTCCGGCTTCGCCGTCATGGTATAATAGTGTAAAAACAAAAAAAGGAGGTCTCTCATGGACGATCTCTTCTCCATGCATACCATTGCCCACATCCGCAGCGACTTCTCCACAAAATTCGGCGTGCCCCGGCAAAGCGGCCTGGTGGACGCCCTGGAGGCCCAGGTGGTCTTTACGCCGCCCTACCGCAATCCCGACGCCGTCCGGGGCCTGGAGGGCTTTTCCCATATCTGGCTCATCTGGGCCTTTCATCAGGCGGTGCGGGACACCTGGTCCCCCACCGTGCGGCCGCCCCGGCTGGGCGGCAACGTCCGCATGGGGGTATTTGCCACCCGCTCCCCCTTCCGCCCCAACCCCATCGGCCTTTCCTCCGTCCGGCTGGAGGGCGTGGAGCTGACGGCGGAAAATGGCCCGGTGCTCCATGTGCGGGGCGCGGACCTGGTGGACGGCACTCCCATCTTCGACATCAAGCCCTACATTCCCTATGGGGACAGCCACCCGGACGCCGTGGGCGGCTTTGCCGCGGCCCCTGCCGGGGAGACGCTGCAGGTGGTCATTCCCCCGGCCCTTCTGGAGCTGGTGCCCCCGGACCGCCGGGAGGCCCTGCGGGGCGTGCTGGCCCAGGACCCCCGGCCCCACTACCAAAGCGACCCCACCCGCGTCTACGGCTTCACCTTCGCCCATCTGGAGGTGCGCTTCACCGTGGAGGGCAACGTGCTGACGGTCCGGGAGATCGTGCCCCAGCCGTAAAGCCCGGGCTCTGCACCAGACCAAACACAAAACAGCCATGCCGCCCAAGCGGCATGGCTGTTTTCTTGCATTCACCGGAAATACAGGGGGATGTGCTTGTGGAGCGCCGCCAGCATGGACGGTGCCTCCTCCCGGTAGGGAAGACCCTCCTGCTCATAAACGGCACGGAGCCGGCGGCCCATCTGCTCCAGGCTGCGGCCTCTGGCCAGCGCCAGCCCCGCCTCCCGAAGCGACGGCAGCGTCCCATCCAGCAGTCCCTCCACCTGGGTGCGGAAGTCCTCCTGGTCCTCGGCCTTGTATACCTCCACGCCGTGGTGCAGCCACCCCTCGTAGACGGGGATGTTGCGCAGCACCGTGGGAATACCGCAGGCCAGAGCCTCCAGCACCACGATGCCCTCCGTCTCCTCATGGGAGAGGAACGCAAACACATCGCACCCGCAGTAGGCTTCCCGCAGCTCCTCCCGGCTGACATAGCCAGGGAACGTCACGTTGTCCGGGGCGTTTGCCAGCGCATCACGGATGACGGCAGGCACCAGCTCCGGTGCCGTGTAGCCGAACCAGAAAAACCGCACCTGGGGCATGGAGCGGGCCAGCTCCAGAAATTCCGGCAGGCCCTTGCGGGCGATCATGTGCCCCACGGAGATGACCGCCTTGTCCTGCTCCGAGAGGCCGTAGCGGCGGCGGAACGCCTGGCGGGCCTCCGGGATAGGCCGGAAAAAGTCCGTGTCCACGCCGTTGCTGAGCACATAGATGGGCCGGCGGACGCCGTAGCTCTCCAGCAGCCGGCGGGAGTACTCCGTGGGCGTCACCACCACGTTGCCGCAGTTGTAGCAAAAGCGAATCCACCGCCGGAACAGCCCCGAGAGCTGGTCAGAGCCCCGGAAGGACTGGCGGAAGTCCTCCTGGGTGGAGTGGCCGTAGTAGACCACCTTCTTGCCCCGGGCCCTGGCCCACAGTGCCGCCAGGGGCGAGTCGGGCAAAACCGTATTGCAGTGCACCACCCGGGCGTCGGCCCGGGGCTGATCCGTTACCTCCACGCCGCAGCGGCGCAGCATCTGGCGCTGGTGCTCCACAGCGCGTCCAACGCCGCTCTTCGCCACCAGCGACAGCGAGCCCGAATAAATCTGTACACCCATGTCAGGACTTCCTCTCTTTATAAATCCGATAATCCGATAGTTTTTCTATGATTTCCCGTGGCACAGACCGCTTTTGCCATCTGTGTTCCCGCCTCAGGCAGGCAGCAGATGGCCTACAAAGCGGAACGCCGTGCTCAGCCCCAGGCTGTACAGCGCGATGGAGGCGGGCTTGCCCAGCAATATAATGGCGGAAAAGCGGCCCAGCGTCATCTTCGTGGTACCGGCCAGCCAGCAAAGGAAGTCGTCCGGCGCCACGGGGAAGAAAATGGCCAGGGCGAACCAGCGGGCAAAATGGCGGTTGGTCCAGCCCTCGTACTTTTCGATGGTCTCCTGCCGGAACAGCACGGAGAGAATAGGGCGGCCGTAGAGCTTGGCCAGCAAAAACGCGGCGATGGACCCCAGGCAGATGCCCACGTAGTTATACACAAAGCCCAGCCACGGGCCGAACAGCAGCACGCCCGCCAGGCATCCCAGGCCGCCGGGCAGGATGGGCACCACCACCTGCACCGCCTGGAACAGGACGAACACCACCGCGCCGAAGGCACCGAAGCCCCCCACAAAGGAGCGCAGGGCATCCTGGGAAGTAAAGATCTGCCGCTGGAAGCCGTAGACGATGAACACGCCGCAGGCCACAAGCCCCAGCAGCGTACAAAGATTGATGGTAGTCTTGTTGACGAACTTGGGCATAGGTCCCTCCTTTACGCGGCGCCGGAAGTCTTTTTTCCCTCCCGGATCACCTGTTCATACAGCGCTTCGGCACGGCGGCCGAAGCTCTCGGCGGAAAACTCCTGCCGGGCCAGCTCCGCGGCGTTTTTCCCCAGCTCCCGTCTTAGCTGCGGATCGCTCAAAAAGCGGCGCAGGCACAGCTGGAACTGGGCCCCGTCCCGGAACTGCCAGCCGTTGACGCCGTCCACGATGACGCCCGCCAGGCACTCGTCCCGCAGGCACAGGGCCGGCAGCCCGCAGCTGAGGGCCTCCAGATACGTCAGGCCCTGGGTCTCGCTGGAGGAGGCGCTCACAAACAGGTCCCCCGCCCGGTAGTAATCCGCCACCTGCTCCCGGGGCACCATGCCCGCAAAGCACACACGGCGAGAGATCCCCAGATCCCGAACCATGGCCTCCAGCGTGGTGCGGTAGGGGCCGTCCCCCACCAGCAGCAGCCGGATGTTCTCATCCTCCACGCCTGCCACATACTGTAAGAGCCGGCCGATGTTCTTCTCCTCCGCCAGGCGGCCGACATAGGTCAGCACCACCGCGTCCTCCGGAAGTCCCAGACGGCAGCGCAGCGCACGCCGGGCCTCATTGTCCGCCGGCCGGGAAAAACGGGTGAGATCGATGCCCGTGGGAATGACCGCGATGGGAGCCGTCACCT
>CABQCB010000094.1 GCA_902462475.1 uncultured Oscillibacter sp.
CTCCTCCGGTCCCATGAAGATCTTGCGTCCGTCAATGTGGGAGGAGAAATACACTCCCTCCTCCTTGATCTTCCGCAGCGACGCCAAGGAGAACACCTGAAATCCGCCGGAGTCCGTCAGGATGGGACCATCCCAGTTCATGAACTTGTGCAGTCCTCCCATCCGCCGCACCAGCCCATCGCCGGGACGCAGATGCAGGTGGTAGGTATTGCTCAGTTCGATCTGGCAGCCCACCTCCTTCAGATCCTGGGCGCTGACACCACCCTTGATGGCGGCCTGGGTGCCCACGTTCATAAATACAGGCGTCTGCACCACACCGCCGTGGGCACAGGAAAACTGGCCGCGCCGGGCGCGGCCCTGGGTCTTGATGACTTTGAACATACGTCACTCTCGCTTTATCAGATTATCGCCATTCCGGCGGGATTCAGTACAAAAACATGGCATCCCCAAAGGAGAAGAACCGATAGCGCTCCCGGACCGCCTCGTTGTAGGCGTTCAGAATATGCTCCCGGCCTGCGAAGGCGGAAACCAGCATGATGAGGGTGGACTCCGGCAGGTGGAAGTTGGTCACCAGGCCGTCCATCACCTTGAACTTGTAGCCGGGATAGATGAAGATATCCGTCCACCCCGCCGAGGGCTCCATGTGTCCGTCCTCCCAGGCAAAGCTCTCCAGCGTGCGGCAGGAGGTGGTTCCCACGCAGATGCAGCGTCCCCCCGCGGCCCGAGTCCGGTTGATGAGGTCCGCCGTCTCCTGCGAGATCACGCAGTACTCGCTGTGCATGGGGTGGGACTCGATGTCGTCCTCCTTTACTGGGCGGAACGTGCCAAGGCCCACATGGAGCGTCACATACCCGATCCCCACGCCCATGGCGGCGATCTTCTCCAGCAGCTCCGGCGTAAAATGCAGTCCGGCCGTAGGCGCCGCCGCGCTGCCCAGCACCTTGGAATACACAGTCTGATACCGCTCCTGGTCCTGCAGTTCCTCCTTGATGTAGGGCGGCAGCGGCATTTTTCCCAGCCGCTCCAGCACCTCCAGGAAGATGCCCTCATAGTTGAAGCGCACCAGGCGGTTGCCGCCGGGCAGCTCCTCCGTGACCTCCGCCGTCAGCTCTCCGCCGCCGAAGGAAAGATGCGTTCCCGGCTTCATCTTCCGTCCCGGACGCACCAGGCACTCCCAGGTCTTGTCTCCCCGATCGATCAGCAGCAGCACCTCGCAGGCGCCGCCTCCCGGCAGCCGCTGTCCCAGCAGGCGGGCCGGCAGTACCCGGGAGTTATTCAGGATCAGGCAGTCGCCCGGCTTCAAGAAGTCCGGCAACTCGTAAAAATGGTGATGCTCCAGCGCGCCGTCCGTCCGGCGCAGCGTCATCAGCCGGGATGCGTCCCGCCGCTCCAGCGGCGTCTGGGCGATCAGTTCTTCCGGAAGTTCATAATTAAAATCACTGGTTTTCATCTGTTTCCTCACTCAATGGTCACATCAGTATAGTAAAACGAAAGGATATCCTCATAGCTGTACCCGTTCTCCGCCATGGCCTTGGCTCCGTACTGGCTCATGCCCACATGGTGGCCGTTGCCTGTGCCGGTGATGACGAACAAGTCTCCGCTGCCGGAAGAGCTGCCGCCCGAAGCGGCCTCCAGTGCCACGGTACCGGAATCGGTCACCGCATACCACCCTCCGCTGGAGAGCGTGGCGCGCTGGCCGCCGTCAGTGATCACCGATGCGCCGGACAGGCTGTCGATCCAGTTGGAGGCGCTGTTGACGCAAAAGCCGCTTCCGCTGGTCTCCCCGCTGCCGCCGCTGATGGTAAAGTTCAGGCTTCGGACATTCTTCCCATAGGTGGTGGAGTAAAATGCGTTGCTGCAGGCCTGCCCCGTCACCGTCAGGGTCTTGCCGCTGGTATCGGTGAACACCACCTTGCTCACATTGCCCAGCGCCGTCCGCTCCGCCACGTACACATCCGCCACGGTCCCGATGGTATAGCCGCTGTTTTGCAGCACCCATGTCAGCTCCGCCGAAGTATAGGTCACGGTATAGCTATAATTGGGGATGGAAATGAGGGACTCATAAGGGTCCTCCTTCCCCTGAAGGTATGGCACATCGCCGCCCCAGACATTCTTGGCGTCCTCCGTGGCGCCGCCGTCCGAGGAGTGGTACACGGCTTCGATCAGCTCCCCGTCGTACCAGATGCACACGCCCGCGGTATTGTCCACCGCCTCGTTGCTGCGGTCCGTGGCCGTATTGACACCGTTGTACACCTGGCAGCAGATACCGCTGCATACGTCAAAGTCATAGCTTGCATGCTTGGTGGTCCGGCAGGCAAACGTACGGGCGCAGACCGCCTGCGCCTCCAGGGCGGCAAGGGGCCAGTCTCCGTTCATCTCATAGGGCACCACGCCCTTGACGTAATCCTCCAGGTCCACCACGTTGATGACCCGCAGGTTCCCGCCGTCCGGCCGGACGTACTCAAAGCCGCCGTTGTACTTATAGCCCTTGAACCAGGTCTCCGCCTTCTCTCTCCGGCCCGCCTGGGGCATCACGCCCAAAGACTCGCTGCCGCCGTAGTCGAACTCATAGAGGATCTCCGTGGTCTTCGTCCGGGTGATAAGAATGGCATCATCAGAAGAGCGCACCGACTCACCGCCCAGATCCTCCGCCGCCCGGTCGGCCTCGCTCCGGGAATCGTAGCATCCCGTACGCACCGCATAGGTCCCGTCCAGAAACACCGTCCAGCCTCGCGGGCCGCATCCTCCGCCTGGTCAAAGTCGTCGTACTCATCCAGCTGCACATGCCACGGTCCCAGATGGGTCCCGCTGCCGGTCGCGGAATATTCCCCGGAGGAACTGACATATATTGTACCCGCGGCGGTCATGGAGATGCAGGTCTCATCCGTCCAGCCCAGGGACACGAAGTCGCGCCCGTCTTCAAAATAGCCCAGCTCATAGCCGGAGCCCACGGCGTTTTCCAGATTGGCCGAGAACATGGCGCTGGAGCCATACCGCAGCCCCACCCGCAGCGTATCCTGCACCGCCGCATCCGCGCTGGCGGTATTCAGAGCAAAAAATGTCACAACACAGGCAAGTGTCACAATTGCTTTTTTCATGCATCCTCCCCATGGTATCCAGCTTGACGGGAACGGGAAAGTATGCTACCATACATACAAATGTCCGCCCCATATGTACAAGTTAAATGAGTTTCCAACGAGAAACATTATAGTACAATTCCGCGGCACATTCAACCAAAAATCGACAGGGCCGCCCCTGCGGGCGCCCGGCAGGAGGAACGCACTATGGAACAGTATAAAGTGGGCGTGATCGGCTGTACCGGCATGGTGGGACAGCGATTTGTTACATTGATGGAACACCACCCCTGGTTCCGCCTCACTGCGCTGGCAGCCAGTGCCCGCAGTGCCGGAAAGACCTATGCCCAGGCCGTAGAGGGCCGCTGGGCGCTGGATGTGCCCATGCCCAAGGAGGCGGAGTCCCTGGTGGTACTGGACGCGGAGGCCGACGCGGAGAAGCTGGCCGGCATGGTGGATTTCTGCTTTTGCGCGGTGGATATGAAAAAAGAGGAGATCCGGGCCCTGGAGGAAAAGTACGCCAAGCTGGAGTGTCCCATCGTCTCCAACAACTCCGCCCACCGCTGGACGGATGACGTGCCCATGGTGGTGCCGGAGATCAACGCCGAGCATATCGCCGTCATCGACGCCCAGCGCAAGCGTCTGGGCACCAAGCGGGGCTTCATCGCCGTTAAGAGCAACTGCTCCCTGCAAAGCTATGTGCCGGCCCTGCATCCTCTGAAGAAGTACGGACTGGAGCGGGCGCTGGTGTGCACCTACCAGGCTATCTCCGGCGCCGGCAAGACCTTTGCGCGCTGGCCGGAGATGGTGGATAACTGCATCCCCTTCATCGGCGGCGAGGAGGAAAAGAGCGAGCAGGAGCCGCTGAAACTCTGGGGCCACATTGAAAACGGCAAGATCGTCAAGGCGGAAGGTCCCTCCATCACCGCCCAGTGCTTCCGGGTAGCCTGCCAGGATGGCCACATGGCGGCGGTGTTCATGAAGTTTGCCGACGGCAAAGCCCCCTCCATGGACCAGATCAAGGCCGACTGGGCCGCCTTCCGGGGTCCCGCCCAGGAGCTGGATCTCCCCTCCGCCCCCAAGCAGTTCCTGCACTATTTCGAGGAGGAAAACCGCCCCCAGACCCGGCTGGATCGGAACCTGGAGCACGGCATGGCCGTGTCCATCGGCCGCCTGCGGCCGGATACCCAGTACGACTACAAGTTCGTCTGCCTCAGCCACAACACCCTGCGGGGCGCGGCGGGCGGCGCCGTGCTGCTGGCAGAGCTGCTGTGCGCCAAGGGATACATTCAGCCCCAGTAATTGAATCCACACCAAAGAAAGCGGATGCCCAAACCGGGCGTCCGCTTTTTTGCATGAATAAAAGGAGGCTGCGATTGTGAAAACCCCACTCTTTACCGGCAGCGGCGTGGCTATCGTCACGCCATTCAACCAGGAAACGGTGGACCTGGAAGCGCTGCGGCAGCTGCTGGACTTCCAGCTCCAAAACGGAACGGACGCCGTCATCGTCTGCGGCACCACCGGCGAGGCAGCTACCATGTCCTATGCCGAGCGCATGCGGACCATCGAATGCTGCGTGGAGCACGTGAACGGCCGTGTACCGGTCATTGCCGGAACCGGCTCCAACTCCACGGAGACTGCCCGCGCCCAGTCCCGGGACGCCGCCCGGGCCGGTGTGGACGGTGTGCTGGTGGTGACCCCTTACTACAACAAGGCAAGCCAGGAAGGCCTGGTGCGGCACTACAACGCAGTGGCCGACGTCTCCCCCGTGCCCGTTATCGTCTACGACGTTCCCTCCCGCACCGGCGTGGCCATTGCGCCGGAGACTTACGCCCGCCTGGCCCAGCACCCCAACATCAACGGCGTGAAGGAAGCCGCCGGGAATCCCGGCGCCCTCCAGCGCACCCGGAACCTCTGCCCGGAGGATTTTTTCATCTGGTCCGGCAACGACGATGAGACCGCAGCCATGTGTATGCTGGGCGGCAAAGGCGTCATCTCCGTGGTGGCCAACGTGTTCCCCGCCGCCATGCACCGTTTGACCGCGCTGTGTCTTTCTGGGGATTTCGCCGCCGCGGGCCGTCTCCAGCTGGAGCTCAAGGAGCTTTGCGACGCCATGTTCTGCGACGTGAACCCCATCCCCGTGAAAACCGCCCTGAATCTCATGGGCTATCACGCAGGGCAGCTCCGCCTCCCCCTGTGCGAACCCAGCGAGGGCAATCTAAATCGCATCCGCCGGGCGCTGGAACAATACGGACTTCTGCCGGAGGCATAAAAGACGCCGCCGCTGCCCGCATGGGCAGCGGCGGCGTTCCTGCACCCAGGCAAAAGCTCAGGCGTTTGCCTCCTGGCGCTGCTTTTCGATGTACTCATCGTAGGTGCACAGCCGGTCGATGAGCTTGCCGTCCCGGATCTCCATGATGCGGTTGGCGATGGTCTGGACGAACTCATGGTCGTGGGAGGCGAAGAGCACCACGCCCTTGAAGTCGATGAGGCCGTTGTTGACGGCGGTGATGGACTCCAGGTCCAGATGGTTGGTGGGCTCATCCAGCACCAGCACATTGGAGCCGAAGAGCATCATGCGGGAGAGCATGCACCGGACCTTCTCACCGCCGGAGAGCACCTTGACAGGCTTGAAGACGTCGTCTCCGGAGAAGAGCATCCGGCCCAGGAAGGAGCGCTTGAAGGACTCCGTGCTCTCCTCCGCCGTGTTGCCGGTGTACTGTCCCAGCCAGTCCACCAGGTTCAGGTCGCAGTCATTGAAGAAGGCGGAGTTGTCCAAGGGGAAGTAGCTGGTGGTGATGGTGGTGCCCCACTTGAAGGTGCCCTCATCGGGCTCCAGCTCCTCCATGAGGATCTTGAAGAGGGTGGTCTTGGCGATCTCGTCCTCGCCCACGAAGGCGATCTTATCGCCCTTGTTCACCCGGAAGGACACATTGTCCAGCACCTTGCGGCCGTCCACGGTCTTGGAAAGGCCCTCCACTGCCAAAATCTCCTTGCCGGGCTCCCGGTCCATGGTGAAGCCCACGAAGGGATAGCGCCGGGAGGAGGCGGGCATCTCCTCCACCGTCAGCTTATCCAGGAGCTTGCGGCGGGCGGTGGCCTGCTTGGACTTGGACTTGTTGGCGGAGAATCGGGCGATGAACGCCTGCAGTTCCTTGATCTTCTCCTCGTTCTTACGGTTCTGGTCCTTGATCATCCGCTGCATGAGCTGGCTGGACTCATACCAGAACTCGTAGTTGCCCACGTACATCTTGATCTGACCGTAGTCCACATCCACGATGCTGGTGCAGACGGTGTTGAGGAAGTGACGGTCGTGGCTGACCACGATGGTCAGCGCCTCGCAGTCCATGAGGAAGTCCTCCAGCCACTCGATGGCCTGGATGTCCAGATGGTTGGTGGGCTCGTCCAGCAGGATGATGTCGGGCTTGCCGAACAGCGCCTGGGCCAGCAGCACCTTCACCTTTTCCTTGGCAGTGAGGCTGCTCATCTCGCTGTACAAAATGTCGTTGGAGAGCCCCAGGCCCTGGATCAGACGGGAGACATCGCTCTCGGCCTCCCAGCCGCCCATCTCGGCAAACTCCGCCTCCAGCTCGCTGGCCTTCACGCCGTCCTCGTCGGTGAAGTCCTCCTTTTCATAGAGGGCGTCCTTCTCCTTCATCACGTCGTAGAGATGCTGGTTGCCCATGATGACCGTGTCCAGCACCGTGTAGGCGTCGTACTGGAAGTGGTCCTGCTTGAGGATGGA
>CABQCB010000095.1 GCA_902462475.1 uncultured Oscillibacter sp.
CGCCCTCATCACCGACCGGGCCGTCTATCCCGAGGCGGGCGACCCCTCTTGCGGCGGCACGGTGTATTTCTGCGTGGCCGACGGTGCGGGCAACATGGTCTCCTTCATCCAGTCCAACTACAACCGCTTCGGCTCCGGCATCGCCGTGCCCGGCACCGCCATCACCATCCAGGACCGGGGCGCCAACTTCTCCCTGGACCCCGAGAGCGACAACTATCTGGAAGGCGGCAAGAAGGCCTACCACACCATCATCCCCGGCTTCCTCTGCAAGGACGGCAAGGCCGTGGGCCCCTTCGGCGTCATGGGCGGCTTCATGCAGCCCCAGGGCCACGTGCAGGTGATCGTCAACACGGTGGATTACCATATGAATCCCCAGGAGTGCCTGGACGCGCCCCGGTTCCAGTGGGTGGGCGAGAAGAAGGTCCAGCTGGAGCGGGAAGTGCCCGCCCACATCGCCCAGAAGCTGGCGGATATGGGCCACCAGGTGGAGATCGTCAACACCAACCTGGGCATGGGGCGCGGCGAGATCATCTGGCGCATGGAAGACGGCACGCTGGTGGGCGGTACGGAGCCCCGGGCCGACGGCACCATCGCTGCCTGGTGATGCATCTTGCCGAAAAGGCAAAGCTATGCTATAATCAATCGGTTCACGCGGCCGCGCACCGTTTCGGTGCGCGGCGCGTTGGCGCAAAAAACCAATACCTAAGGAAGGAAGGCATCACATGCTGCACGACTTGTTGATCCTGTACACGCTGTTTTTCCGCATGGGCGCCGTGACGTTCGGCGGCGGCTATGCCATGCTCCCCATCCTCCGGCGGGAGATCATCCAGAACCACAAGTGGATGGACGAGGAGACCATCATGGATTACTACGCCCTCAGCCAGGGCCTGCCCGGCATCATTGCCATCAATGTCTCTGTGTTCATCGGCTACAAGCAGCGCAAGATCCCCGGCGCGGTGGCCGCTGCGCTGGGCATGGTCTCTCCCTGCATCATCATCATTTCCATCATCGCGTTTTTCCTCTCCAGCTTCCAGGATAACCCCTATGTGCAGCACGCACTGGCGGGCATCTCCGTGTGCGTGGCGGCGCTGATTTTGGATGCGGTCATCAGCATGTGGAAAAAGGGCGTCAAGGACTTGTTCGGCATTGTGGTGTGCCTGGCCATGCTGGCGCTCAATACCTTTACGGATCTGTCCCCCATCCTGCTGGTCATCAGCTGCGCGCTGCTTGGCATCGGCGCCAAGATGGTCCAGCGCAAGTCCGGGAAGGAGGAGAAGAAATGATTTATCTGCAGCTTTTCTGGGAGTTTTTGAAGATCGGCCTGTTCGCCGTGGGCGGCGGCATGGCTACGCTGCCGTTTTTGCAGGATCTGTCTGAGTCCACCGGCTGGTTCCCCCAGTCCCTGATCACGGACATGATCGCCATTTCCGAGTCCACCCCCGGCCCCATCGGCATCAACATGGCCACCTACGTAGGCTGCAACATCGCCGGGTTCTTCGGCGGCGTGGTGGCTACCATGGGTGAGATCCTGCCCTCCATCGTCATCGTGGTGATCGTATCCAAGTCCCTGGAGCGGTTCCGGGGCAGCAAGACCGTGGATGCCGCCTTCTATGGCCTGCGTCCCGCCGTCACCGGACTGATCGCCGCCGCCGGCATCAGCGTGGTGCAGGTGTCCATGTTCCACTTCGACCTCTATGAGCAGACCGGCGTGCTGCTGGATGCGTTCGACTTCAAGAAGCTGATCTTCTTCGCCGTGGCCTTTGCCGCCATCAAGAAGTTCAAGCTCCACCCCATCGTCTACATCGCCTGCGCCGCCGTCATCGGCATCGTGCTGGGCTTTTAAAAAGATGCCGCCTGATTGCCAGGCGGCATCTTTTTGCCAAAATCCTGCTTTCTTTTCCCGGGAAACTGTGGTACAATGGCAAAAACTCTTCATGAAAGCATCTGGACGGAGGAGGTAATCCCAATGAATCAGCTGTTGGATGCGGCGAACCGCTATTTGAAGGCCTGTGATTGGCGGGATATCGCGCTGCTGAAGGTCTGCGTGTGCGCGCTGGGCGTGCTGGTGGGCCTGGCAATGCCCTGGAGCAAGAAATGGGCCGCGGCCTGGGCGGCGTCGCTGGTGTTTGTGGCCACTTACGTGCCCCTGATGGGCAAGTTCCTCCCCTTCCTTTTGGGAGAGCGGGTGGAGATCAAAGATATTTATAAGGAAAAGCGGTTGTAAAATCCGACGCTTTGGTGTATCATAACACATATCTTTCCCTGAAAGACATCCGGTAAAAAGGAGGAACTTTGCATTATGAGCAGGACCGCAAGCATGGTGATGAAGATCATCGGCGCCAGCCTGGCTTTTGCTGCACTGGTGTGCCTGATCATCGGCGGCTGGCACGACCTGTCCGTGGGATACTGCGGCATGAAGAAGCGTCTGACGCAGAAATTCGGGTCTGAGTATGACGACTATGCCGACGAGGAGCTGTACGAGTAACGCTTCCCGTCTTTGCATGAATACTGACGCGGCAAGACAGCCGCCGGGGTTCCGGCGGCTGTCTTTTTTCGACCGCTTGCGCGGGATTTGGCCTGCCGGTAACCGGCCTGAACGGCGGATTTGGAAAAAAGATGGAAGAATACATAAAAGTTGCAGGGAGTTTTTGTACACAACAACGGTTTCAATTGTGAGAAAAAAATGAAAATGTAACCCGTTTTGTAACTGGCGAGTGGTACACTGCATGCAGTCGGTAAGACAAAGGAGAAAACAGCAAAGAGGGAAATGATTGAAACGGCAAACCGGGGGAAACTCCGGGACGCAAAGCTATGGGGACTACGGCTCTGCTAAGTCAGCCCGGCTGCCAAACGTTTCGGACTCATTATTGGAAAGGAGAACGAAACTATGGCGAAGACGCGGAAAAGAGGGCTGGCACTGCTGATGGCAGTGGTGCTGGCGCTGAGCCTGCTGCCGGTGAGCGCACTGGCCAGCGGAGAAGATGAGGTCGTCCACGGTGCGCTGACCGTTATGGTGGACGATGGTTTGCAGCTGGAGACAGAGGTGGACCAGGATATGGTTCAGGGTACTTGGTACTCTGAAAATGAAGACGTTGTGACCGTGGATGAAAACGGCTTCATCCAGGCGGTGGGCGAGGGCTCTGCCAATGTGTATTTCGAATACACGGAGAATGAGCCTGTAACGCTGGAGGCGCTGGAGGAGGTGCCTGCGGTGGCCATCCCCGAGACCCCCGCTGTGGAGGAGACTCCCACTGTGGAGGAGACCCCCGTTGTGGAGGAGACCCCCGCTGTGGAGGAGACCCCCGCTGTGGAGGAGACCCCCGCTGTGGAGGAGACCCCCACTGTGGAGGAGACCCCCGTTGTGGAGGAGACTCCTGTTGTGGAGGAGATCATGCCTCTGACCAGCACCCAGTATTCCGCCGGTGAGACCAAGCGGGAGGTATTCCCCATCGTGGCCAAGGAGCCGGGCGAAGGCATCCGCGTGCAGCTGGGTGATTGCCTGACCCTGACCAGCGACCGCTTCCAGGATGCGGTGCTTCAGAATAAGCACCTGCATATCCGGGTAGTGGATGAGACTGGCACGCTGCTGGCAGAGACCACCACGGACGTGTTCGTGTATGCCGGTGACTATACGGTCCCCGTGCAGGTGGACATGGGCAGCGGCTGGGTCCTGGTGGATGACGGCGAATACGAGATCAACGACGGCAAGGCCAGCATCCGCTGGCCCCTGGTGGACAACGAGACCAGAGACTGGACCATCACGGTGAAGAACGTGGCGGACATCACCAGCTACACCGTGGAGTTCATCTGGAACACCGACGTGGCCGGCGCCATCGGCGCGGACAATGCCAACGAGACCTATGCCACGGTGCAGGTGCCTGCCGAAGAGAACAAGCTGGGCGACCGGATGCCTCTGGATCCCGTCTACAACAACCTCTATTTTGAGGGCTGGAACACCCGCGCGGACGGCGAGGGCCGCACCATTGATGAAAATTCTGCGATCAACGGCGATCTGAAGGTTTACGGTCAGTGGCGGATCGCCCCGCTGACCAGCGAGTATCATGTGATGGAGCTGGATACCAGCGTGGACGCCTATATCCGCGCCGCTCTGGATCTGAGCGCCGAGGACTCTTACAGCATCCAGGAGATGCGCGTGGCGGATACCCGGACGTTTACCGACTCTGACGACCACTGGGCCGAATATGACGGCCAGGCCTACTGGTATATCCTCAATGCCGGCACCGGCCTGGTGTGGGAGGACAGCGGCCTGGTGTGGCCCGAGCTGCTGGACCGCGTGGAGATCTTCGTGGAAGTGAACGGCAGCCCTGAGAAGGTGGTGATGCCCAGAGAGGATCTGGAGCTGCGCCAGCTGCAGGGCAGCGATCCCCTCGGAACGCCCAAGCACATTGTGGAGATCTATCTGCGCGATGACAGCATCCCCCAGCCTCCTGTGGAGAAAAAGACCGGCACCCTGATGGTGGGCAAGAGCGTGGCTGGCCTTTCCAGCTATGTGGGCGTGCCCGCGGACTACTCCGTGACCATCACCGTGACTGCTGCGGGCGAGACCGAGCCTGCTTATACCCTGACCCGTGACGACGCGGATCCCGGCGTGAATGGCCGCGTGCTGCAGTGGGAGCTGAAGGAAGTGCCCGCCGGTACCTATACCGTGACGGAGACTTACAGCCCCGACATCGTGGATAAGGACGGCAACGTCTACAAGGCGGAGGCGTCCAAGGCGCAGATCACCAACAACGGCGTCATCACCGTGGAGGAGGATGCCGTGGTGTGGGCCAACGTGACCAACACCTACGAAAAGTCCGACGAGACCACGGAGCCTCCCGTGGAGAAGAAGACCGGCACCCTGATGGTGGGCAAGAGCGTGGCGGGCCTCTCCAGCTACGTGGGTGTGCCCGCGGACTACTCCGTGACCATCACCGTGACTGCTGAGGGGGAGAAGTATCCCACCTATACCCTGACCCGTTTCGGCTCTCATCCCGGTGTGGATGGCCGCGTGCTGCAGTGGGAGCTGCGGGAAATGCCCGTTGGCACCTACATTGTGGAAGAGGTTTACAGCCCCGACATCGTGGACAAGGACGGCAACGTCTACAAGGCGGAGGCGTCCGAGGCGCAGATCACCAACAACGGCGTCATCACCGTGGAGGAGGATGCCGTGGTGTGGGCCAACGTGACCAACACCTACGAAAAGTCTGACGAAGAAACCGAGCCTCCTGTCACTCCCGCTTCCCTGACGCTCACCAAGAGCGTTGACAAGAACTATGCCAATCCCGGCGACGAGGTGACCTACACCATCTATGTCCGCAACAGCGGCACCGCTGCCGCCCAGGACGTGACGGTGAGCGATACCCTCAGCAGCTATCTGACCTTTGTGAGCGGCAGCGAAGGCGTCTCCGCCCAGGGTCAGGAGGTCTCCTGGACCGGCGATGTGGCCGGCGAGAGCGTGGTCTCCTTCCAGGTGACTGCCCGCATCAGCGAGGATACCCCTGTGGATACGTTCATCACCAACCGGGCCTATGCGGACGATCGCGCTTCCAACGAGGTTTGGACCAAGGTGGAAGAGAAGATCGAGATCCCCGACGGCAAGGTGAAGCTGAGCTTCCGGTATGTGACCGACATCGACGGCGCCAGCGCGGTGCCCGAAGGGGTCACGGCGCCCGAGACCGTGGAGCTGGAGCAGGGCAGCGTGTTCGGCACCCATGACTATGGTACCGGCACTTACGGCAGCCGTTATACCTTCCATGGCTGGTTCGCCGATCCTGCCTGCGACGTGCCCATGGACGAGAACACGGTCCTGACCCAGGATACGGAGGTCTATGGCTACTGGACCCGTTCTTCCGGCGGCGGCAGCGGCGGCGGAAGCGGCAGCGGTGACGGCGATGGCGGTTCCACCGACATCCCCGATGTGGATGTGCCCACCACCGACCTGCCCGATGTGGATGTGCCTACCACCGACGTGCCCGGCGAGGGCACCGACCTGGGCGACGGCGACGTGCCTCTGGCCGAGGTCCCCAAGACCGGCGACAGCTCCGCTTTGTGGATCCTGGCGGCTGCCGTCTCCGGCATCGGCCTGGTGTGGCTGACCGTGTGCAAAAAGCGCGAGACCGAGCGGTAAGCGCTGCACGGCACAGAGAAATCTAAAAAAAGTGCTCCCCGAAGAGTAACTTCGGGGAGCGCTTTTTTCTGTATCCGGACATAAAAAAACGACCCGCTTGGGTCGAAAATATACTTGACAAAAAAAAGAAGCCATGGTAAAATAAATCGCTTATATGATGAAGAGGGATATGCGTCCATTCTTCAGTTTCTACGGATAAGATAGCACATTTCCCATGGCAATGCAAGAGTGAAGCGAGAAATGTTTAACAACCGTGCCGGCTGTGTCGCAACGCCGGCCGCCGACCGAACAACATGTGCCCCCGCGCCGGACAGGACGCGGAGACAGAAGAAAGGTGAATGAGAAGATGGCCAAAGACAAGTACTACGGAAAGACCCTTCGTAAGAACTTTGCCCGGCATGAGGAAGTAATGCCCATGCCGAACCTTCTGGCGATCCAGAAGAAGTCTTATCAGGAGTTTTTGGACACCGGCCTGCGGGAGGTGTTTGGCGACGTGGGCGCCATCACCGACTATCAGGGCAATCTGGAGCTGACGTTCATCGACTATAAGATGGACGAGGCTCCCAAGTACGACGTGGAGGAGTGCAAGGCACGGGACGCCACGTATGCCGCTCCCCTGAAGGTGAAGGTCCGCCTGCGCAACAAGGAGACCGAGGAGATCAAGGAGCAGGAGATCTTCATGGGCG
>CABQCB010000096.1 GCA_902462475.1 uncultured Oscillibacter sp.
GGCCGCGGTGCGGCCCCGGGCAGTGGTGTGCTGCGCCTCCAGCGACCGCCGCTACAACAGCGCGCATCCGGACGCGCTGGCCTTGGTGCGCGGTGCCGGCGCAGAGCTCTACTTTTCCGACCGGCCCCAGGTCCCCGGCTTTACAGACGGGGTGCCGCCCCATGGCGCGGTCTGCTTTTCCATGGGGGATGGAACGTTATCTGCGCAATACCTGTAAGAGCAGAATAGGATCCCGGGCCTTGCGGCCCGGGTATCCTTTCACCTGGAAAATAAACGTTTGCCATCGCGGCCCGACTGAAACGGAAATATCGCTAAATATTTTCACAAGAACTATACTGTTTCAACAAAAAGGGGAGCGCTGCTGCGTTTTGTATTGACAATATAACCAATGAATGGTAAAAATATTGTAAAAGAAGGTACGCAAGCGTTTTAAAACTAAAGAATACCCATGAAAGAGTTTGGAGTTTAAGAGGGAGAACCGGTTGACACCGCTTCTTCCTCTCTGCGTATTGCCGGAAGGATATGAGGAAGGAGGGGCGGCTGTGCTGGAAATGCTGGATCCGCTGCGGGAACTGAATACACTGTCTGTGCTGCTGCGGATGGTGCTGGCCATGCTGTTTGGCGGTTTGATCGGACTGGAGCGAGGACGCAAGCGCCGTCCGGCGGGATTTCGCACCTATATGCTGGTGAGCCTGGGCGCGGCGCTGACCATGCTGCTGAGCCAGTACGAGTATTTCATGGTGACCCACGAGTGGGCAGAGCTGGCGGCGGAGACCGGGATCCGCACGGACGTGTCCCGCTTCGGCGCGCAGGTCATCAACGGCATCGGCTTTTTGGGCGCGGGTACCATCATCGTCACCGGGCGCCAGGAGGTAAAGGGCCTGACCACGGCGGCGGGATTGTGGGCCTCTGCCTGCATGGGTCTTGCCATCGGCGCGGGGTTCTATGAGTGCGTGCTGCTGGGCTTTGCCCTGATCTTCCTTTCCATGCGTCTGCTGCCGGCCATCGAGTCGCTGATCGTGGAAAACGCCCGGAACATGAACATCTACGTGGAGTTCCAGTCCCTGGACGATGTGGGCGAGATCATCAACCGCATCAAGTCCCAGGATGTGCAGATCTACGAGGTGGATATCGAGCGGGGACGGGAAGAGCGGGTGCTGCATCCCAGCGCGGTCTTTTCCATCCGCCTGCACCACAAGCAGGCGCATACCAGGGTGCTGACGGCGATCTCCGAGCTGGAGAGCGTCTATACCATCGACGAGATCTGAGGGAGGAGGCACAGCCATGTTATCCATCTTTGACGGACTGCGGGATGTGACCCTGCTTTCCATCACCGTCCGCATGCTGCTGGCGGTGGTCTGCGGCGGCATCATCGGCATCGAGCGGGAGTACAAGCGCCGTCCGGCGGGCTTCCGCACCCATATCCTCATCTGCCTGGGTGCTGCCATGACCACGCTGACCAGCCAGTATCTCTATTTGAACATGCACTACTTCACGGATATGGCCCGCCTGGGCGCGCAGGTGGTGGCCGGTATCGGCTTCATCGGCGCGGGCACCATCATCGTCACCCGCCGCCAGCGGGTGAAGGGCCTGACCACGGCGGCGGGCCTCTGGGCCTCCGCCATCATCGGCCTTTCTCTGGGCGGCGGCTTCTACGAGGGCGGCCTGTTCGCCACCCTCCTGATCCTGGCCGCGGAGATGTTCTTTTCCAAGCTGGAATACCGGATGCTGGACCACGCGCCGGAGATCAATCTGTACATGGAATACAGCAACAAAGCCTGCCTGGAGGAGGTGCTGCGCCTGTTCCGGGAGCTGAATCTGAAGATTTTGAACCTGGAGATCACCCGCTCCGCCGGCAGCGAAAAGCACAATGCCTGCGCCATTTTCTCCCTGCGGCTGAACAAGAAATGCAAGGTGGAGCGGCTGCTGGCGGACCTGCACGCGGTGGACGGTGTAGCCTCGGTGGAGGAGCTGTGAGGGCCGGACTTTACGCGGGGGAAAAACAATGG
Organism: uncultured Oscillibacter sp.; assembly: GCA_902462475.1. The sequence goes on from CABQCB010000096.1 coordinate 2,010, forward strand.
TATAATCAGCGAAGGAACCGTACCGTATCAAAAAAGGGAAGGGAGCTCCAAACATGAAAAAAGAATACGATGTGCTGGTCATCGGACCGGTCTCACTGGACCACAATATCGACTATCAGGGCAACGAGCGCAAGGAAGTGGGCGGCGCGGTGGTGGCCTCCGGCTTTGCGGCGGCCAAAAGCGGCAACCGCACGGCCATCTTCACCAAGCTGAACCCCGCCGACGCCAATGTGGAAGAGCGCTTTGCCGGCTCCGGCGCGGACGTGTACTGGAAGCCCTCCGCGGCTACCTGCTCCATCCGCAACCAGTATTTTACCGCCGACAAGGAAAAGCGCGCCTGCACCTCCATGGGCGTGTGCGATCCCTTCCGGTTTGACGAGCTCCCCGATATCGATACGAAGATCTATCACTTTGCGGGCCTGGTGTACGGCGACTTTGACGGGGCGCTGTTTGCCGAGGCCGCCAAGCACGGCAAGGTGGCCGTGGACGTACAGTGCCTGCTGCGCCACGTAGAGGCCGACAAGACCATGGCCTTCCACGACTGGGCGGAGAAGAAGGAGTATCTGCCGGTCATCGACTATCTCAAGACCGACGCAGCGGAGGCGGAGATCCTCACGGGATTGACGGACCGGGCGGAGGCTGCCCGGCTGCTGCACAGCTGGGGCGCCAAGGAGGTGCTCATCACCCATAATACCGAGGTGCTGGCTTACGACGGCAAGGCCATCTACACCTGCCCCATCAAGGCCCGGAACCTCTCCGGCCGTACCGGGCGGGGCGACACCACCTTTGCCGGCTACATCACCGAGCGCCAGCGGGCCGGTGTGGCGGAGGCTTTGCAGTACTGCACAGCTCTGGTCTCGCTGAAAATGGAGACGCCCGGCCCCTTCCAGGGCACCCGGGCCGACGTGCTGGACTATATCCACGCATTTTATTGAGCGCGTGGGGAGGCCGCCTTTGGGCGGCCTCCTTTTTGTTTGTATGCCGCGAAACGTCCGTCAACAGAAAATATTCGTCTTCAATTTGAAAACAAATTGTTAAAAAATGCAATTGACAACGGGAGCGGTCCGTGGTAAGGTAAGGAAAAATTGGATAACGGCAAACGAAGTCCGTAGGGGAACGGCGCAAGCCTGCCGAAGGAGTGAAACTCTCAGGCGCCCGGGTTCGGGTGAGGACTATGGATGGATGTGGCTCTGGAGAAGCCCGGAAAACGGGTACCGAAGGTGCAAGGCGGCGCTGCTGCTGAATCTCTCAGGTAAAAGGACAGAGTGGGACGCACGGGCAGGGGTGCCCGTGTACGGTTCTTTGTGTTTTCTTCTTCGGAGCGGCTGGTCGTTCAGCCGTTCCGTTTTTTTGCATTTCGGGAGGGAAAACACTATGCTGCTTCAAATCGTACAAACCGTCAATACCTATCTGTCCGACTACATTCTGGTGGTGCTGCTGATCGCCGTGGGCCTGTGGTTTTCCATCAAGACCCGCTTCGTGCAGGTGCGCTGCTTCGGTGAGGGCATGCGCCGGGTGTTCGGCAGTCTTTCGCTCAACGGCGCCAAGCACAAAAGCGGAATGAGCTCCTTCCAGGCGCTGGCCACCGCCATTGCCGCCCAGGTGGGCACCGGCAACATCGTCGGCGCCAGCGGCGCCATCCTGACCGGCGGCCCCGGCGCCATTTTCTGGATGTGGATCATCGCCTTTTTCGGCATGGCCACCATTTACGCGGAGGCCACGCTGGCCCAGCAGACCCGGGTGAAGGACGAACAGGGCAACATTCAGGGCGGCCCCGTCTACTACATCACCACCGCCTTCCGCGGCGCGTTCGGCAAGTTCCTGGCGGGCTTCTTCGCCGTGGCCATCATCCTGGCCCTGGGCTTTTTCGGATGCATGGTGCAGTCCAACTCCATCGGCTCCACCTTTGAAACGGCCTTCGGCATCCCCGCCTGGATCGTGGGCGTGGTGCTGGTGGTCATCTGCGCGGTGATCTTCCTGGGCGGCGTGCAGCGTCTGGCTGCCGTCACCGAGAAGCTGGTGCCCATTATGGCCGCCGTGTTCCTGCTGGGCGGCCTGGTGGTGCTGGTGGTGCGCATCCAGTACCTGCCCGCCACCTTCGGCATGATCTTCCGCTATGCGTTTGCCCCCAACGCCATCATCGGCGGCGGCCTGGGCGCCGCGCTGAAGATCGCCATCAGCCAGGGCGCCAAGCGCGGATTGTTCTCCAACGAGGCCGGCATGGGCTCCACCCCCCACGCCCACGCGCTGGCCAACGTGAAAGACCCCCATGAGCAGGGCGTGGTGGCCATGGTGGGCGTGTTCATCGATACCTTCGTGGTGCTGACCCTCAACGCTCTGGTGATCATCTCCACCCTGTACACGGCGGACGGCCCTCTGGCTGCCGGCTATACCGACGCGGTGGCCCAGACCCTCAACAACACCAACCTGGCCCAGACGGCTTTCGGCACGGTCATGGGTGCCGGCCTGGGCGCCAAGTTCGTGGCGGTGTGCCTGTTCTTCTTCGCCTTCTCCACCATCCTGGGCTGGAACCTCTTCGGCAAGATCAACGTGACCTATCTCTTCGGCCGCAAGGCGACCACCGTGTATATGGTCATTGCCCTGGTGTTCATCTTCCTGGGCACCGTCACCTCCAGCGATCTGGTGTGGGGCCTTTCCGACATGTTCAACCAGCTGATGGTCATTCCCAACGCCATCGCCCTGTTCGCTCTGACGAACATGGTGGTGCGGGTGGCGCACAAGAAAAAAGCTGATAAAGCAAGTTAAGAAGTTGATAAGAATTCGCAGCCGCTCCATCCAGGAGCGGCTGTATTTTTGACTTTTTTAATAAATGAAACTGAGAAAAAACGTTTGAGTACACAAAAATGAAAAACATTTTGACAGAGGAAAATGGCCTGCGCTATACTGTTTCCGAGGGAGAAATATGCGTTTTTTTGTGAGGGACATATTCAAAAAAGGAGACGAGCCATGACCGACGAACTGACCAGGGCGAGTCAGATTATCGACAGCTTCGGCTGTCAGCAGAGCAATCTGATCGCCATCATGCAGGAGATCCAAAGCGAGTACAAGTATTTGAGCGAGGAGGCGCTGACCCTGATCGCGGAAAAGCTGGGCATCAGCACGGCGAAGGTGTACAGCGTGGCCACGTTTTATGAAAACTTCTCCCTGGAGGCCAAGGGCCGGCACATCATCAAGGTGTGCCAGGGCACGGCCTGCCACGTGCGCAAGTCCCAGCCCATTTATGATGCCATCCGGGATTATCTGGGGCTGACGGGGAAGAAAAAGACCTCGGCGGACGGCATGTTCACCCTGGAGACGGTGGCGTGCCTGGGCGCCTGCGGACTGGCGCCGGTCATGACCATCGACGGTGAGGTCCACGCGAAAATGACGCCGGAGGCGGCGCTGGCACTGCTGGAGCAGATGCGGAAGGAGGAGGCAGAATGATGCGGACAAAACTCACGCGGGACAGCTTCCATGTCTTCCAGGCAAACGCCCGCAACGCCCTGCAGCAAAGCCGTCAGGTGCCCTCCGTGCTCATCTGCGCGGGCACCGGGTGCATCGCCGGCGGCGCCATGAAGATCTACGAGAACATCAAGACCGAGTGCGAAAAGCGGGGCCTCCAGGTCTATGTGGGCCTCAAGCACGACACGGACGCGGAGAAGGCCCTCCATGTAAAGATGAGCGGCTGCCACGGCTTTTGCGAAATGGGCCCCCTGGTGCACATTGAGCCCATGGGCATCATGTACATCCATGTAAAGCCGGAGGACTGCCACGAGATTTTGGAAAAGACCGTGCTGGGCGGCGAGATCATCGACCGGCTGGTCTACCACCTGGACGGCGTGGCCTATCCCAAGCAGGAGGACATCCCGTTTTATAAAAAGCAGCACCGGGTGGTGCTGGAAAACTGCGGCAGCAGCGACGCCGAGGACATTGAGGAGTACATCGCCAAGGGCGGCTACGCCGCCTTTGAAAAGGCCCTCTTTGAAATGACCGACGAGGAGATCTGCAAGACCATTCTGGACTCGGGGCTCCGGGGCCGGGGCGGCGGCGGATTCCCCGCGGGCCGCAAGTGGGACGGCGCCCGGCGGCAGAAGGCGGACAAGAAGTACGTGGTGTGCAACGGCGACGAGGGAGACCCCGGCGCGTTCATGGACCGCTCCATCATGGAGGGCAACCCCCACAGCGTGCTGGAGGGCATGATGATCGCGGGACTGGCCGTAGGCAGCGACGAGGGCTACATCTACGTGCGGGCGGAGTACCCCCTGGCGGTGAGCCGGCTCAAGTCCGCCATTGCCAAGGCGGAGGAGTACGGCCTTCTGGGCGAGCACATCATGGGCACGGACTTCTCCTTCCGCATCCACGTCAACCGGGGCGCCGGCGCGTTCGTGTGCGGCGAGGGCAGCGCTCTGACTGCCTCCATCGAGGGCAACCGGGGCATGCCCCGGGTCAAGCCGCCCCGCACCATCGAGCACGGTCTCTGGGCCGAGCCCACGGTGCTCAACAATGTGGAGACCTTTGCCAACGTGCCGCTGATCGTGCGCAACGGCGTGGAGTGGTATCACTCCATCGGCACCAAGACAAGCCCCGGCACCAAGGCCTTTGCCCTGACGGGCAATGTGGTGAACACGGGCCTCATCGAGGTGCCCATGGGCACCACCATCCGGGAGGTGGTCTTTGACATCGGCGGCGGCATCCGGGGCGGAAAGAAGTTCAAGGCCGTGCAGATCGGCGGCCCCTCCGGCGGCGCCACCACGGCAAGCCAAGAGCATCTGGACC
>CABQCB010000097.1 GCA_902462475.1 uncultured Oscillibacter sp.
GGAGCCCATCAAAGTGGCGCTCTCGCCGGAGGGCACGCGGGCGGCGGTATTGACCAGCGGACAGGTAACCGTATTCGACTGTGAAAGTGGCAGCCAGCTGGCGGCCCTTCCGGCGGAAACTTCCGCTCTGGCCGATTTGGTATTTGCGGATGAGGATACGCTCCTCTACGCCGGAGACGGCGCCCTGCGGTGCTTTGACTTGGCCGCGGGAAAAGAACGGTGGGCTGGCAAGGCTGCTACGGCGATTTCCCTTTCCGCAGACGGAACTGCGGTGGCAGCCGTATATAAAGACGAGAATGTGGCTGCGGTCTACGATGTGGCCACCGGTACGGCAGAGCGGGCGGTGACCTTTGGGGAAAAGCATCAGGCGGTACTGCCCAATGATGTGTTTGCAGATCCGGAAGACAATCTCCTGGCCCTGGACGAAACAGGACAGTGGCTGGCGGCCAGCTTTTCCGACGGCTCTTTGACCGTGTTCAGTTTGCAGGACAGCGAAAACGACCTGGTGCTCTTTGATACCTCCGATTATACCCACTTTGAGGGAGGGTTCCAGGGACAGTACTTTGCTTTTTCCGCCACCAGCGACACCGAGTCGGTGTTTGCGGTGATCGACCTTGAAAATATGGCTCAGACCGGCGGCTTTGCCGGCGCACGGCCCTTCCATGTACAGGCGGACGAGAGCGGCATCTACGTGTGTACCGATAACATTCTGGTGCGGCTCCACCCGGTGACGGGAGAGCAAACGGAGGTGGCCTATACCGACGCGGACATCACTTCCTTTGCCCGCTCCGGCGCCTACACCCTCACGGCCACAGACGACGGCTGCTGCACCATCTTTGACAGCGGCGCCCGCCGGATCCAGACGCGGACGGAGGGCGGCCCCTGGGATTTTGTCCAGGTGGCGGGAGATTTTGCTATGACAGCCAGCCGGGACCGGCAGTCCGTGGAGCTGCTGCGGCTGGAGAACCACCCGGAGGCCCAGTTGGCAGCCTATGATCCGGACTATTCCCACAATGAGGCCCGCATCAGTGCCGACGGCGCCACGGTGATGCTCTTCCGTTACGATGCCTTCCGTATCTGTGGGATGGACGGCAGTGTGGTAGCGGATGTGGAGGTCCCGGACGCGGAGCAGGTCTACGACCAGCAATTCCGCCGGGAGGGGCAGGAGAGCTGGCTGGAGGTCATCTATAACGACGGCACTATCCGCCGTTACAGCGCCGCTGACGGCACCCTGCTCTCTGAGGAACAGGGTGCGGAGCCGGACCGGACGCTGTATGAGGAATTTTTCACAGACCATCTGAAAATTACCTCACCGCTTCACGGTACCCCTGTGGCTTATGATCGGGAGACCGGAGAGCTGGTGCGGGAGCTGGAGCCGGACGCATATTTGACCTATGTCACCCAGGTGGGAGACTATGTGGTGACAGAATACATCTCCGCCCAGGGACAGCGCTACGGATTACTGCTGGACGGACAATGCCGGACACTGGCGGAGCTGCCGGACCTTTGTGACATCTTGGCAGACGGGACACTGGTGTTTGATGATATGCGGGGAAATCTGCGGCAGTGCCGCATTTATTCCATGCAGGAGCTGCTGACTCTTGCAGATCAACGTTAAGGAGGGACCCATATGAGAAAATGGAAGCAGGGACTGGCATCGCTCCTGGCTGTGATGATGCTGGTCTCGGCTCTGCCTGCCACAGCACTGGCGGCAGAGGAGACAGGGCAGCAGGAACCGATCCTGACCCTGGAGGAGCCCACGGTCGAGGGAAATACTCCCGCAGAGGAGGAGCCCACGGTCGAGGAGGACGCTCCCGCAGAGGAGGAGCCTACGGTCGAGGAGGACACTCCCGCAGAGGAGGAGCCCACGGTCGAGGAGGATACTTCCGCTGAGGAGGAAGTCGTCTACAATCTGCTCAACTGCCCGGTTACTGTGGGCAGCGATGAGACCCGGGCAGAGGAATATGCCTACGCACTGTTCGATGAGGAGGGCAACTACACCATCCCTCTGGAGGACAACGCCTTCTTCCCCTATGAGGTGCAGTTCACCTATGACGGGGAAACCTGGACGGAATGGTTCATGGACCCGGCGGACACGGTGGATGTGGGGGGCCATGAGTTCTCCGTTGCCTCGGAACAGACCGATCCGTCTGTTCTGACCCAGATCGGCGTGACGGTGGGCGGCGAGTACATCCCTGCCTACCCGGAGGAAAAGGAGTTTTCCGACCTGCCTTCCATCACCCCGGCCAGCCTGCTGCCTCTGCCGGAGGAGTATGTCAGCCTGGACATGCGCGGGTACTTTGCCGAGGAGCTGAAGGAAGTGGAGGTCACCACCGTCCTGGCGGGCGAGGCCACGCTGGAGGCGGACGACCTGGTGGTCTGGGCCAAGGAGTATGACAGCGACGATTTCTCCATCATGGGGGCGGATGGAACGTTGGATCTTTCACCCTCTGATAGCTATAACAACTATGTCTACTTTGACCTGATCGTGGGCAACGCGGACCAGCTGGACATGGAGAATAACACGCTGTACAACGTGACAGTGGAGGTTTCTCCGGAGTATGATCTTCTGACGGGCAGTGCCTATACCGCCGATGGGCAGGAGATCCCCCTGCTGGATGATCCCTATTATTCTCCCGTTTGGATGACCTACGCCGATGGCCGGGAATTTGCCCGTCTGCGGATGGAAGTGAGTACGGACGACAATATCTGGGACGGACAGAGCGAAGCCAAGGTCAAACTGGCAAAAGGAACGTCAGACTTCAGCGATTTGGCGATGGAGGTCTACACCGGCAGTTACTTCACCTTGGAGGAACTGGACGCTGCTGTCGACGCCGGGACCACTCAGAATGTGACGGCCGAGATCGTGGACGGTACGGGCTATCTGGCTGACTATACAAGCGACGACGGCTGCAAACTGACTGCCCGCTGGCTGCGGGACGGGAAGGCGATAGCAGTCCGACCCATGTATGTGGAGCTGTCTGTGGTTGGAGAAAGCTGGAGCTATTCCGGCATGAAAGACGACGAGGGAATGATCGTCTCTACCTGGGATGACAGCTATTATGATGAGGTCCAGAGAGTCAGCGTCATCGAATATAAAGCCAGAGAGGGGTATGCCGTGGACGGTGACTACTTCTTCTCCATGACGTATAACCGCAACGGCACGCAGGTGAGCGACGCCGCGGAGTATATCTCCGCCTACGTGGGCTTCTACCGTACCCTGGAGGAAGCGGCCGGTCAGACCGATATTGCCGCCCAGCTCTTCGGCACCGGATACAAGGCCAAGTATAACGGAGACGGTGTGACCTTCTCCATCTTCACGAAAGACGGATCCATTGCGTTCCGTAACAAGATCGTTCTGCTGCCCTATGAGCCGGAAGTGGCTGAGGAGCCGGAGCCGGGCCAGGAGGATACCTACTTCCATGTGGACGGCGCCTCCAAGCAGGGCGAGCCCGACTATGCTGCCGGCGAATACCGGGCGTGGGTCATGCCCGCTGATGTGGACGGCTATTACTACGGCTATCCCGACGGTGAGATGAACTTCGGCTGCCAGACGGTATTTTTGACAGATGGAATGAGAGATCCTGTAGTAGATGCGGAGATCTATCCCGAATTCACCTTGGGTGCCGGCGTCAAGGCCTATGCCGGACATAATGGCGCCAGCGGCGTGGAGCAGGTGAGCCGCGTCAGCTCTGTTCCCTTCGTTTCTGGCCAGGCGGTGCAGTATTCTGCCACCTCCGGCAGCCAGACCCTGAAAAACTACTGGGTGACCTTCGTCACGCCTCAGGACGGCGCAAAGCTCTATGTCAACGCCGCCAACGTGCAGGAGACCTGGGATGAAGAGACCGGCCTTCCTGTTCGGGAAGTGTATCTTGACAGCTTCCACGACTACCACCACGATGTGTTCTTTGCCAATATCGGCGACGAGGAGCTCCAGGGACTGTCTGTTACGCTGGAAAATGCTCAGAATGTGCAGCTGGACGAGTACTGGACCATCCGGGAGAACTCCGTGGCCAAGCTGGGTGCATTCGACAGCGTCTACAACATGGACAACATCGCCAAGATCCGCCTGGAGCCTATCCGGGACGAAAACGGCGAGGTGCAGGCTGGCGAGGTCAGCGGCACGCTGGTCATCAAGGCCGATATGGGAACCCCCGCCGATCCCTCGGATGATCAGGAAGTGCGCATCAAGCTGGTGGGTACTGCGGGTGCAGAGAAGATCACCACGGACGAGATCGTCGGCGGTGTTAAATATGTGCCCTATGCCAGCGTGATCCAGACCAATGTCATGGGCGCGTCCGACGCAGTACGCTTCCGGGTTGTTTCCGGCAGCCTGCCGGAGGGCATCACCCTTTTTGAAAACGGAAAGCTCTATGGCGTTCCTATGGAAATGGGAAGCTTCACCTTTACTGTACGGGCTGACTTCACCCGCTCCGGGCGCTATGAAGAAAAGGAATTTACCTTGGAGATCCTGACCAACAGCGATACCAACGTGGAAGGCTCCACCGATATGGGCTATGAGCTGCTGGATCGTGTTCCTGCGGAGCTGACCTCCTATGAGGATCAGGTGTTCCGTTCTCAGGGCACCTACGGTGAGTTCTGCAAGTTCTATCTGGACGGCCGTGAGCTGGTGGAAGGTGAGGACTTCAAGTCCGAAGAGGGCAGCACCAAGATCACCATTTATGCCCAGACCTTCCGCGATGCCGGCAGGGGGACACACACCATCGCTGCTGAGTTCCGTACCGACAAGAGCGATACCAACACGGTGAAGAAGGCCGCCCAGAACTATCGCGTTTCCGGCGGTTCCAGCGGCGGTTCCGGCAGCTCCAAGCCTGAAACCAAGCCTCAGGTGCCTGCCACAGCAGCCGATATTTTCCGCGATATTTCCGCAAATGACTGGTTCTATTCTGATGTGAACTGGGCCTATCAGAACAAGCTGATGATCGGAGTCACCAGCAATACGTATGTTCCTTACGGACTCATTTCTCCCGCTACGGCAGTGACTGTGCTGGCCCGGATGGATCAGGTGGATCTGGACGATTATGCGGCTGCCAGCTATCCTCAGATCGACGCCGGCCAGTGGTACACCAACGCTGCCAACTGGGCCATGGAGAGCGGTCTGCTGACCGATGAGCACTTCACCGGCCAGCCCCCCATTGCCCGTGCCAAACTTGCTGTGATGCTGGTGAAGTATCTCCGGCACAGCGGTGTGGACTGCACGTTGACCGGGGACCCGGTAGTCTTTGCTGATGCCTCTTTGATGACCCAGGAGGAGAACGATGCGTTCCAGGTGCTCTATCAGTTCGGCATCTTCAAGGGTGTGGGCAACTACTACATGGATCCTCAGGGATCCACGACCCGCGCACAGCTGGCGGTCCTGCTGCACCGCTTGTCTGTATTTGCCGGGGATCAGACTGTGTGAGCGAAGATTGCCGGTCCCCGGACGGGTACCCGTAAGAAAGTAATGCAGACCCCGTGATACGTACGGTATTCGTCAGGAGGGATTCGCCAACAAAAAATAAGCGATACTTGGTTTTTCGGCCAGGTATCGCTTATTTTTACCGTGAGGCGGAGACGACTGCGGAAGGACGGCCTTCAGCGCGACACACCTTCGCGAGATCCCGCCGGTCCGCTTTCCTGCCGGGAAGCGGACCGGCAAACAAAAGCAGCCATCATCAGCCGACCGTCCGGGGGAAGATGGCAGAATGGCCCGCCTGCTGGAACTGCCGGTCCGGAAGCGAGCGGATGCCCGATTACGACACAGGGAGAGACCACTATGAACATCACCTTCAACGATACATACGAGATCCGATCCGTCATCGGAAGAGGCGGCATGTCTACGGTGTACTTGGCTGAGCACAAGCGCCTCCATACCTGCTGGGCGGTGAAGGAGGTGCGCAAGGACCAGGGGACCCGGTTCGACTTCCTGGCGGAATCCAATATTTTGAAAAACCTGGACCACCGGATGCTGCCCCGGATCGTGGACATTTTTGAAGATGAGAGCGCCGTTTACATCGTGGAGGACTATGTGAAGGGCATCACGCTCCAGGCATTTTTGGAACGGGAGACCAGAGTGGAGGAGTCCAGGGGGGTGCAGTGGTTTCTGGACCTTTGTGATGTGCTGGACTACCTGCACCGGCAGACGCCGCACCCCATCATCTACCGGGACATGAAGCCTGCCAATATCATGCTCCAGCCGGACGGGATGCTGAAGCTGATCGACTTCGGCATTGCCCGGGCGTACAAGCAGGAATCCGGCGGCGATACTGCCTGCATCGGTACCAAGGGCTACGCGGCCCCGGAGCAGTTCGGGACGGCCCAGACAGATGCCAGGACGGACATATACAGCCTGGGCGTAACCATGTATCACCTGCTGACCGGAAAGAGTCCCTATGCCCCGCCCTACGGTTTCGTCCCGGCCCGGCAGCTGGTGCCGTCTCTTTCCTGCGGCATTGAGCACATCCTCTCCAGGTGCGTCCAGTCCGAGCCGGAGGCCCGCTACCAGAGCGTCGCGGAACTGGTGGACGATCTGAACCACCGGTACCGGTACGATCAGGCCTACCGGAAATCCGTGGCGGTCAGGCGGGCGAAAACCGCGCTGATTCTGGGACTGCTGGCGACGTCCGCCGCATTGATCATCAGCGGGCGCACTGTCATGGAGCGGGAGAAAGAGCAGCGGTATGTCGATCTCCTCTCCGCCGCCAGCGAGCTGTATGAAACGGACCTGGACCAGGCTGCGGCGCTGTTGGATCAGGCCCGGGATCTCTTTCCGGAGCG
>CABQCB010000098.1 GCA_902462475.1 uncultured Oscillibacter sp.
ACGCCCAGGACGTGGCCGCCGCGAAAGAGGCCGGGATCCGTCCGGCCATGCTGGACCGACTGACCCTGACGCCGGAGCGCATCGCCGGTATCGTGGAAGGCGTGCGGCAGGTAGCGGCCCTGCCGGACCCCATCGGCCGGGTGGACAAGATGGAGACCCGGCCCAACGGTCTCATCATCGGACGGCGGCGGGTCCCCCTGGGAGTCATTGCTATCATCTTTGAGGCCCGGCCCAACGTCACCGTGGACGCGGCGGCCCTGTGCCTTAAATCCGGCAACGCCTGCATCCTCCGGGGCGGCAAGGAGGCCATCCGCTCCAACCGCTGTGCGGCGGAACTGATGCGCCAGGCCCTGCGTACAGCAGGCCTGCCGGAGGACTGCATCTGCCTGGTGCAGGACACCAGCCACGAGACCGCCCGGGAGCTGATGCATCTGAGCGACTTTGTGGATGTGCTGATCCCCCGGGGCGGTGCGGGACTGATCCGGGCCGTGGCCAAGGAAGCCAGCGTCCCCGTGATCCGTACCGGAGAGGGCGTCTGCCATATCTATATCGACAACGAGGCGGACCTGGACACGGGCGCCAGGATCCTCTTCAACGCCAAGTGCTCCCGTCCCTCCGTGTGCAACGCGGCGGAGTGCGTACTGGTCCACCAGGACGTGGCGGCGGATTTCTGGAAGCTGGCTCTTCCCCTGCTGGAGGAAAAGCAGGTGGAGCTGCGGGCGGACGCAGCGGCAATGGAGATCCTGGGAGAGCGGGCAGTCCCTGCGGCGGAAAGCGACTGGGACGCGGAATACGGCGACTACATCCTGGCCGTCCGGACCGTCCGGGACATGGATGAGGCCGTGGCCTTCATCAACCGCCACGGCAGCGGCCACTCCGAGGCCATCATCACCCGCAATTACTTCAAGGCCCAGCACTTCCTGGACTACGTGGACGCAGCGGCGGTGTATGTCAACGCCTCCACCCGCTTTACCGACGGCGGGGAGTTCGGCCTGGGTGCGGAGATCGGCATCTCCACCCAGAAGATGCACGCCCGGGGCCCCATGGGACTGGAGGAGCTGACCAGCTGCAAGTACGTCATCTACGGCGAAGGCCAGGTGCGATAAGGAGGCGGGGGGCATGCTGTTTCAAGTCATCGCCATGAGCGTCATCACGCTGCTTTTATTTTTCCTGCTGCTCACCCGCAAGCCCGGCTGGATCAACTTGGTGCTGGGTGTGTGCACCACCGGGTGCGGCATCGCGTCCATGGTGCTTTTCATCCTGTTCCAGCGCGCAAACGGCAACCCGGACGCAGGGCGGGAGCTGACCCAGCTCTACATTCCCTGCGCGCTGTATCTGGCCGTGTCTGCCTGGGGCGCCGTGGAGGCGCTGCGCAGCCGCAGAAAGCTCCTGCGGGACAAGGCTGCCCGGCAGGCCGCCAAAGAAAAAACAGCCCGGGAAAAAACCGCTCCGTCCAAGACGGAGCAGCCCCAGTGAGGGCATTCATCAAACGAAAAGGAATGTGAAATTATGGCTACTTTTGGATTCATCGGAACCGGCAACATGGGCGGGGCCCTGGCCCGTGCCGTATGCAAGCGCGTGCCCAGCGACGAGGTGTTTCTCGCCAACCGCACCATGGAAAAGGCCCAGGCCCTGGCGGCAGAGCTGGAGTGCCGGGTGGCGGACAATGAGGCCATCGCCCGCAGCGCCGACTTTATCTTCCTGGGCGTCAAGCCCCAGATGATGGCCGACATGCTTGCGGACATCGCCCCGGTCCTTGAACAGCGGGAGACCCGCTTCGTACTGGTCTCCATGGCGGCAGGCCTCTCTCTGGAGGACATCGCCCGGATGGCCGGCGGGGACTACGCCGTGATCCGCATCATGCCCAACACTCCCTCCGCCATCGGCGAGGGCATGATCCTCTACACCTGCGGCAAGGGCGTCACCAAGACGGAGGAAAAAGAGTTCCTGGACTCCATGGCCGGAGCCGGCCGCTTTGCCGCTATCCCCGAAAGCCAGATGGACGTTGGCTCTGCCGTGTCCGGCTGCGGCCCCGCTTTTGTGGACCTGTTCATTGAGGCCCTGGCCGACGGCGGCGTGGCCTGCGGGCTGCCCCGTGCGGCGGCCATGGAATTTGCCGCCCAGATGGTGGTGGGCTCCGCCCGTCTGGTGCTGGAGTCCGGCAGCCACCCCGGCGCCCTGAAGGACGCCGTCTGCTCTCCCGGCGGATCCACCATCCAGGGCGTGCGGACGCTGGAGAAAAACGGCTTCCGCAGCGCCGTCATGGAGGCGGTCATCGCCGCGTGCGAAAAGAGCGCCTCTCTGGGAAAATAAAACTGCTTTTCCATCCATCATGCGCCGGACCTGCGGTCCGGCGCATGATTTTTTATGATGCTTGCTGCAAAGAAAAAGCACGCCGCTAAAACGCGGCGTGCTTTTTGGGGATTCGTTTTCCGGGAAGTGCTCAGGCAGCGTTGGCCGCGCGATAGAGGAAGGTCGCGATCTGGCCGCGGGTGCAGGAGTTGTCGGGAGAGAAGGTGGTAGCGGTAGTGCCGTTGGTCACACCCTTTTCCACAGCCCAGGCCACACAGTCATCGCTTTCCGCCGCCACATCCGTGAAGGGCAGATCGGCCTCCGTCTCGGGGCTGCCGGCAGCGCACCACATAAAGTACACGGCCTCCAGGCGGGTGCAGGGATCATCGGGACGGAAGGTGTCGCCGGTCTCCATCTTCTGCTCCGCAGCCCACAGCAGAGCCTTGTAATAGTAGGCGTTCGTGTTGGTCACATCCGTATACTGCTGCTCGGTGATGGTGGGCTCCGGGCTGCCGGCGGCGCGCCACAGGAACGTCACGATCTGCGCACGGGTGCAGGCGTTGGCGGGAGAGAAGGTGGTGGCGGTGGTGCCGTTGGTGATGTCCTGGTCCACAGCCCACAAAATGCCCTCATAGTAGGGAGAGGCAGAGGTCACGTCCGTGAAGGGGTTGACGCCCTGGATGGTGATGCGGCCCTGGGCGGCGCCGTAATCCTTGGCGGTGACCGTGCCGCCCAGCTCATCGGTGATGTAGTCCATGACCACCTCGTCCATGGCGAGGCCCAGATCATAGTTGACGGTGGCAGCGCTGAAGGCATAGTAGGTATCGCCGCCGGCGGCCATAAAGTCGTTGGTGGCGATGGTGTAGGTGGCCTCGGGATCAAACGCCTTGCCGCCCACGGTCTGGATGCTCACACGATTGATGCTCTTGGGTGCATAGTAGGTGGAGCCGGGATACAGATCGCCCTGGTCGTAGGCCTTGGCGGCGTTGACGGTAAACTCGATGCCGCTGACCTGGGGGAAGCCGCCGATGGACTCGGGCGTGCAGTAGGTGGACGCCTCCAGGGCCTCCAGCAGCTCCGCGCCGGTGACCTTGACGATGCTCAGCGTATTGCCGAAGGGCAGCACGGTGTTGATATCCTTCTTGGTGATGTCGCCCGCGGCGATGGAAGCGCGGATGCCGCCGCCGTTGGTGACGGCCGCGTCCACCTGCTCGCCGGTTTCCTCAGCGCCCCAGACCAGGGCGTCGGCGATCAGGTTGCCCAGGTTGGTCTCACCGGTGCGGACGTTGGCCTTTTCGCCGTCCAGCGCCACCTCGGTCTTGGCGAACACGGTGCCGTAGTCGTCGTCGATCTCCTTCTGGATAGCGGCGGCACGGTCGGAAACGGTCTTGTCGGGGGTGACGGTGATGTCGGCAGTGGGGATCAGGGTCGCTTCCATCTTTCCGTCGGCGATGACCACCAGGCCGATGTTTTCAAACTTGGTGCCGGTGGAGGTGACGATGGTGTCGCCCACCATGCAGTCCTCCCCGGTCAGGGCGGCGATGTCGCTCATGGTGGAGTGGGAGTGTCCGTCGATGAACAGGTCGATGCCGTCCACCTTTTCCAGCAGGTCTACGGAGCGGTTGCCGGTGGACTCTTCATCGATGCCCAGGTGGCCCAGGCACACGATCACATCGCAGCCCTCAGCCTCCAGCGCATCCACCTGCTCCTGGGCGCACTCCACCAGCTCGTCGCCGGCGAGGAACGTGACGCCCTGGATCTTGGCGGGGTGGGCCTTGGTGGCCGTCTCCGGCGTGTCCAGACCGAACACGCCGATCTTGGTGCCGTCGGGCGCGGTGAAGGTCACGTTGTCTTCAAAGGCGGTCTTGCCGTTGTAGAGCACATTGGCCGCCACGATGGGGAATTCCGCCTCGCCTGCCAGAGTGCTGAGATTCTGGTAGCCATAGTCGAACTCATGGTTGCCGGGCGCGGCCACATCATAGCCCGCCAGGTTCATCAGCTCCACGGCCGTGGCGCCCTGGCTGGCGCTGACGGTGGGATCGCCCTGGCTGAAATCGCCGGCGTCCATGAGCAGCACATAGGCGCCCATGTCCTCATAGGTCTTTTTCAGTGCCGCAGCCTTGGCGTAGCCGTCGATGGCGCCGTGCACATCGTTGGTGTGCAGGATCACCACAGCGCCGCTGAGGTCATCGGCCGGTTCCGCGGCAGAAGCCGTGATGCCCAGGGAGAGCAGCATGGCCACGACCAGGAACAAAGACAGAACTTTCCTTTTCATTCTTGAACCTCCTTTGTTTTGTGCGCGCTCGTCCGCGCCCTTGTATTTGCAGTATAGCACACTCTTTTGGGAAAGCACATGGGCTTTTCCCGTCCTTTGAGAAAATTTAACAGAAGTTTTTTGTGAATTTTTCCACTTGTCAAGGAGGGGTGGAAATCCGGCGCGCCGGGTGCTATACTGGCATCAATTCAACGAGAGGAGCGAATGAGGCATGAAAACTCTGCTCAAGGGCGGCAGCGTGGTCACCGGCAGCGGCGTGAAGCGGGCAGACGTGCTGCTGGAGGGGGAGAAGATCCTCCAGGTGGGACGCCGGGTGGGCGGCGCCGACCAGGTGGTCGACGTGGCCGGCTGCCTGCTGTTCCCCGGCTTTATCGACGCCCACACCCATTTTGACCTGGACGTGGCCGGCACCACCACCGCCGACGACTTTTACTCCGGCAGCCGCGCCGCGCTCCGGGGCGGCACCACCACCGTCATCGACTTTGCCTGCCCCAACAAGGGCGAGAGCCTGCACCAGGGTCTGGACCTCTGGCACCGCAAGGCCGACGGCAAGACCTTCTGCGACTATGGCTTCCACATGACCATCGACGACTGGAACGAGTCCATCCGCGCGGAGCTGCCAGACATGTTCGCCCAGGGCGTGTCCTCTTTCAAAATGTACATGACCTACCCCGCCATGATGATCGGCGACCGGGACATGTACTGGGCGCTGAAGGAGCTGCGGCGTCTGGGCGGCATCTGCGGCGTCCACTGTGAAAACGCCGGCGTCATCGACGGCATGATCGCCGAGCGGAAAAACGCCGGCCATCTTGGCCCGGACTCCCACCCCATCACCCGTCCGCCCTATCTGGAGGCAGAGGCCGTCAGCCGGCTTTTGCGTCTGGCCCAGGCGGCGGACTGCCCGGTGGTCATCGTGCATCTGACCAACCAGGACGCCCTTCAGGAAGTAGAGCACGCCCGGCGGCGGGGCCAGCGGGTCTATGTGGAGACCTGTCCCCAGTATCTGCTTTTGGACGAGAGCGTCTACTTTAACCCTGACTACTCCTCCGCCGCCCGGTACGTGTGCGCCCCGCCCCTGCGGGAAAAGAGCCAGCAGGAGCACCTGTGGAAGGCCCTGCGCCGGGGCGGCATCCAGACCGTGTCCACGGACCACTGCTCCTTCACCCTGGAGCAAAAGGACATGGGCCGGGAGGACTTCACCCGCATTCCCGGAGGCCTGCCCGGCGTGGAGACCCGGGGCGAGCTGCTGTACTCCTACGGCGTGGCCAAGCGCCGCATCACCCCCGCCCAGATGTGCCGCGTGCTCAGCGAGAACCCCGCCCGGCTGTACGGCCTGTTCCCCCGCAAGGGCATTTTGCGTCCGGGCAGCGACGCGGACATCGTGGTCTACGATCCCGCCGCCAGCCATGTGATCCGGGGCGAGGACAGCCTCTCCCGGGCCGGTTACAGCCCCTATGAGGGCTTTGTCACCGCCGGCGGCATCCGCCAGGTGTGGCTGCGGGGACATCTGTGCGTCCAGGAGGGCAGCGTGCTGGACCAGACCCCTGCCGGACAGTATCTGGCCCGGGGGAAAAACGCCCTATAACAGAACTTCATATCCTGCTCAGACGGGAGGCGCGGTGTCCGCGCCTCCCGTTTTTTGTCCTATTTCAGTACAGTTTTGTGCTTTTTCTTGATTTTTCCCCTTTTTTTATGATTTGTTCACAGTTTTTTAACTGCCATCTCTATTTACTTTTACAAGTTGTCAGTATATAATACCTTCAAGCAGCCATAGGCTGGAAAGGTGGCGTTTGCCTGTGAAACAGTCCGTTGTTCCATCCCAATACTTACAAATCGCCCTGGATCTGGCCACCCGGATCGCCAAGGGCGAGCTGGCGGAGGGCAGCCGGATCTACGGCCGCTCTGTCATGGCCTCGGAGTACAACGTCTCGCCGGAGACCATCCGCCGGGCCCTGCGATTGCTGGCGGACATGAAGGTGGTGGAGGTCAAGCCCCAGAGCGGGGCGAAGGTCCTCTCCGCCGACAGCGCCCGCCGCTACATCGAAAATTTTGAAGAGAGCGCCGACGTACACGCCATGCGCGCCCAGCTCAAGTCGTTGCTGGAGGAGTATGAGCATCTCAGCCGCCGGCTGACAGAGACCGTCACCGCCCTCATCAAAAGCCGCGAGACCTTTGCCGCCGGATGCAAG
>CABQCB010000099.1 GCA_902462475.1 uncultured Oscillibacter sp.
TTTGCGGACCGTCTTTCGTATGGTCCGGGCCATAATGGTGAGGGTTTGCTGGTCGTATATGGTTTGGCAGGTGAATTCCATCGGAGCCTCCTGTGATCAAGGATTGTATGTATCCGCAGTATAACAGGACTCTCCCCAGATTCCATAAATTTTTCCTTAAGGTTTTTAAAGACATACAGCTGTCCGGCAGAGAAAGGAGAACCGGAATGAAGAAATTGGATCGAACGAAGCTGCGTCTGGCGGTGATCCCGCTGGTGATCGCGTTTTTTTCCGTATTTGTTTTGGCAGGAGTTGCCTCCTCACCGCAGTTTCACGCAAGCACCATTGCCGCGCTGGATGAAAAGCAGACCACGGTGCTGGAACTGACCGCAGCGTCCACAGCGGCCTCCGCCGCCATTACGCTGCTCCCCGGCGACACGGCCACGCCCATCGCGGAAAAGCTGGCGGATCTGAGCTCGGGCTTTTTGCTGGTGCTGTGCGCCATCTATCTGGAAAAATATCTGCTGACCATCACCGGAGTGGTCACATTTGACTTTTTGATCCCGGCGGCCTGCCTTTTGTATCTGCTGCATCTGTTCGGCGGATGGGAGGTGCCCAAAATGCTGGCGAGAAAGCTCGTCATATTCGGCCTGGCCATCGTGCTTGTGATTCCAGCCAGTGTAAAGGTATCCAACTTGATAGAGGATACCTACCAGACATCCATCGATGCTGCGGTGGAATCGGCCAAGGAATCGGCTGGAGAGGTGGAAGAAGGGTCCGGGCAGCTGGCGGATGAAACGGAGGAGGGCTTCTTGTCAGGGCTGCTGTCCAAGCTGACGGAGGGGATCTCCGCCATCGGTTCCGGTATTTCGGAGAAGGTGGGGGAGACGGTCAACCGTCTGGTGGAGGCACTGGCCATTATGCTGGTGACTGCCTGCGCCATTCCCATCCTGGTGCTGCTGTTTTTTGTCTGGCTCATCAAGACCCTGTTTTCCGTGGACTTGTCTGCGGGAGCCGCCGGGGCGTACCGCACTTTGCGCGGGAAGAAGGGCGATGCCCGGCGGACGGATGAATGAATGACCTTTGCGTCAAAGTGCAGAAAAGACCGGCCTTTCCCTTTTGGGAAAGACCGGTCTTTATTTTATGTTTCCGGTACGGCCGGTTCCTTGGTACAAAGGCGCCGGGCGTTTGTAAGATACCGGTCCAGAACGTAATATAGTTCGTCCCGGGGGAGCTCGTCCAGCTGCAGGGTATCCAGATCGTGCAGCGGGCAGATCCGTTCCTCCAGATCGGCGGCCAGGCTGTCCAGCACTGCTGTCTCGGCAGGGAGGACCATGCCGCTTTGGATAAGTCCTTCCGTCTGCTCCAGCTCTGAAAACATGTTCCACATCACCAGCAATCGTGTCCCATGGAATGCAGCCTTGTCCTGAGGAAGCTGGGCGGCGTACTGGACGGCCTCGTGATAGACCATGTGGAACTGGGAGAGCAGCTCACTGAACAGTGCCGGGTCCACCGGCTGGCGGAGGCTGCGGCGGATGACCGCCCAATAAGCGGCCTGGAGCCGGTAGAGCTCCTGGATGTTCCTGCGGAACTGGGATTCCCGGCGGTTGGGCAGCAGGAAGCGGTTCACCACCAGCACCAGCGCGATGGCCATGGCCAGATACATCAGCCTCAGCCAGATGGCGTCGCTCTCCCGTACGGTAAGCGTTGCCATGGTAAGGGCGAAGGCAGTGGAGAAAATGGGCTGGACCCAGGTGCCCGGCGTGCAGCAGTACATCAGGGAGATCATGACCAGGGAGAACAGGAACACGCCCGGCAGGCCGGGGAGATAGGGGTAGACCAGGTGCACCAGCAGACAGCCGATGGCGGTGCCCACAGGGCGGGTGACCATTCGGTGGGCGCTTTCTTCATAGCTGGGCTGGAGCAGCAAAAAGGCGTGCAGCGGGAACCAATAGGTGTGCTCGAATTCCCAGAGATAGCTGACCGTGCAGCTGATGGTCATGACTACCGCCAGGCGCAGGGCAAAGCGCAGCTCGAACCGGCCCGGAGAGAGCCGCTGGCGCAGGTTCTGCCACACGGCGGCCCAGGGAATGGGCTGGAGCAGGGGGGCATGCTGGGTCTGGAAGGACTCCTGGCAAAGAAGCAGGAGCGTATGGAGCACGCTGCGGTAGAAAATGCGCAGCCGGCCCTGGGGGAGCTGGGTTCGGTCCAGCAGATCCTGAATGGTCACGGCAAGCTTCTGCCGGTCTGCGCTGTCCCGGGCGGCTTGCAGCTGACGCACCAGCGCGGCCAGCGTGTGCATGACGTTGGGAAAGTCGGGGGTCTGCTGTGCCTGGGCCCAGGCGTCCTGGTCCGTGACCAGATAGGAGGCCCGCTGAAACAACAGGGCGAACAGGTGATAAAACCGCTTCTGCCGGTCCGGCAGCTGCAGCAGGCGGCGGCGGTCGTAGCCCATGCGGTGGAAGCCGCGGGCCAGGTCGTAGAGCTCCTTTCCTGCGCTGCGTCCGTCTCCGCCGTCTGCCAGGTCATCCAGCAGCTGGGCCAGGCGCGTCAGGCTGGCGGAGATCTGCCCGGAGGGGTCCGAGGAGATGTGCAGCACCTTGCCGCAGATCATCAGTGCCGCCACCAAAAGTACGCAGCAGAAGGTGAGCGCCGCCAGCTGCGTGGGCAGCTGCTCCAGCGTGGGGGGACGCAGCTCCAAAAAAACGAACGTCATGGCGTAGCCCATGTGCCCCTTGGGGGTGAACTGGCTGCACTTCCAGATCACCAGGGAAAAGGGAACCGCAAAATTCAGTAGCGCGCACAGCCACACATTTTGTCCTGCGGCAAAGGCCAGCAGGCACAGGATCAGGGACGTCAGGCACATGGAGAGGTAGTCCTTGGCGTGGTTGGGCTCTTTCCGGCGCAGCTGGAACAGCGTGGTGGAGCAGGACACCACCATGGCGTAGGTGGTGCCGAAAATGCCGATCACCAGCAAAAACTGTGCGATGTAAAAGAGAATGATGGGAAAGGCGTTGTGCCAGCGGCGCAAAAAAAGTGACCAGAACTCCTGAATGCGGGAAAATGTATGCATGGCTGTCCCTCTCTGTGCTGTCTGCGTAAAATTGGATAAAATACGGTTTCTTGTCAAATTTTCGTTAAATTTTATTATAGCGGAATTGAGGCGCTCAGCGCAAGAGGCAGGAGCCTGTCAGAGAAAATTTCAGGTATTTTTTTGAAATGACCGGCGGGGCGTACAGGTGCGTGTCTCCAGCAGGTCGTAGGTGCGGAGGAACGGTGTGATGGACGCGCCGGAGCGCAGATGGTGCAGCAAGATCTCGCCGCAGGCGCGGCTGTCACTTCCGGCATGGTGGTGATCCAGCCCCAGGTCCAGATAATCGCACAGGGTGTTGAGGCGGTGGTTGCAAAGCTGGGGCAGCAGCTTCCGGCTCATCTGGCAGGTGCAGGCATAGGGAACGGTGGGGTGCCAGGTGATCCCGTAACCACGCAGGCACTTGGAAAGAACGGACAGATCGAACGGCGCGTTGTGGGCCACCAGCAATCCGCTGTCCATCATGGGGCGGATGCGCTCCCAGAGCTCCGGGAACGTGGGCTGTCCGGCCACGGCGCGGGGAGAAATGCCAGTGAGGGCGATGTTGAAGCGGTCGAAATGGGTCTCAGGGTCCACCAGAGAGTAAAATTCATCCGCGATGTGTCCCGCATCCACCACAGTGATGCCGATGGCGCTCATGCGGTCATTGGCGGCGTTGGGCGTTTCCACGTCAAAGGCGATATAACGATCAGGTTTCACGAAGATCCTCCCTGTCACACCACGATCTCCACCCGGCTGCCGCCGCCTCTTCCCTTGGTGACCACGATCTGGCGGTCGATCTTCTCCTTCAGCTCCGCTACGTGGGAGATGATGCCCACCAGACGGTTGCCTTCCGTCAAACTGGTCAGAGCCCGGATGGCCTGCCGAAGCGACTCCTCATCCAAAGAGCCGAAGCCCTCGTCCACGAACATGGTCTCCAGGCGGATGCCGCCTGCCATGGACTGGATCTCGTCGGAAAGACCCAGCGCCAAGGATAGGGACGCTTTGAACGACTCGCCGCCGGAGAGGGAGCGGACGCTGCGCTCCGAGCCGTTGTAGTGATCGATCACATCCAGCTCCAGACCGCTTTGCCCGCGGTTGTTCTCCGCCGTGGTGCGGCGCTTGAGCTCGTACTGCCCGTCGGACATGACCATGAGCCGCACATTGGCCCGGCGGAGGATGCGGTCAAAAAACGTCATCTGCACATAGGTCTCCAGCGCGATCTTCTCCTTGCCGGGCAGCGTGCCGTTGGCGGTGTTGGAAAGAGTGCGCACCCAGGTATAGCGCTGCTCCAGCTGCACAAGCTCCGCGGATTTTTCCCGGATGTGCGCCAGAGCGGATGTGTTGGTGGAGATGCGGGTGTGCAGCTGCTGGCGTGTCTGGGTCAGGCTGTCCAGCTGTGCGTCCAGACGCTGCCGTTCCTCCTCCAGCGCCTGGGTGTCCGGCGCGGCGCTGTTTTCCAGAAGGCGGGTGAGCTGGGTGATGGCCGCATCGGTGCCGGCAAGCGCCTGCGTGCACTGCACGTGGGCTTCCTCCGCCTGCTGCACAGCTGCCGTCAGGCTGTCCAGTTCCTTGCAGAGCCCATCCCGCAGGTCCCGGGCCTGCCCGGCCTGGCCGCAGGGGAGGTCCCGGCGCAGAGCTTCGGCCTGCTGCCCCAAGGCGTGCAGGCGGCTTTCCTCGGCTGCCAGTGTTTCCCGGGTCTGGGCGATCTCCTCCGCCAGAGCGTGCAGGGATGCATTCTGCCGGGGAATGTCCTCTTCCAGGGCCTGCTTGCGCGCCAGACGCGCATTGGCCTGGGCCAGCTGCTGGGAAAGGAATTGGAGCTGGCGGGTGTTTTCTGCCCGCTGTGCATCCAGCGATGCCGGGAGGTTTTCCGTGATCTGGAACCGGGAAGAGAGCTGCGCTTCAAGATGCTTTTCCAACTGGGCGATCTGCCCCTGCAGCGTGCTCTGGGCCAGGCGGGCCTCTTCCTGCTGGGCCTCCAGAGAAGTGCGCAGTGCTTCCAGCTCCGTGAGGCGGGACTCCTGCCGGGCAATGGATTCCGTCAGCTGCTGGCGGTGGGCCAGCTGGGCTTCGGTATCCAGCAGGGACTGACGCAGGGAGAGAAGCTCCGCGTCCGATTCCTCTTTGCAAAGCCGCAGCTGCTCCGCCGCCGCGGCGCTGTCAGGGGCTTCTACATAGGCTTCCATCCGCTTGAGCAGCTGCCCTCTCCGCTCTTCCAGGGCGGCCTTCACACTGCCAGCGTGAACACTGGCCTTGCTGGCGGCTTGCCGGGTGGTCTCCATGGATGATTGCAGCGCCTTGAGCTGAGCTTCCGAGGGGGCGTCGTGGGAAAGCTGCGCCGGGGCGGGATGGTGCAGCGCACCGCACACCGGGCAGGGAGAACCATCCTGGAGCATCTGCGCCAGAATGCCTGCCTGCTCGTCCAGAAAGGCCCGGTTTTTGGCGGCATAGAGTCGGGCGGCCGCCTCCGCCTCCGCTGCCGCTACCTGATAAGCGCTTTGGGCCTGTTCCAGCGAACGGGCCAGCGCGGCGCAATCTTTTTCCAGAGCTTCCAGTTCCTCCAGGGCTTGGGAGCGCTTTTGGGCGAGGCTCTGGCGGTGGAGCAGCTTTTCTTTCTGCGCGTCCAGGGTATCCGAAGCTGTCAGAGCCTCCCGGCCGGACCGGATCTGCTGATTGAGCGTGTCCGTCTGCGCGGCCAGCTCTTCTCGCTGGCAGTTCAGCGCTTCCTGCCGGGCCTGCGTGGCCGAAAGGGAATGCCGCAGCTGCTCCAGCTGTGACGCGTCCCGGGCAAGGGATTCCAGCTCTGCGCCCAGGTGCTCCTGCTGGGACTGCTGATGCAGGATACGCTCCCGCTCTGCTTCTGCACCGGAGAGACTGCGCAGGGACTCTTCCAGGGTTTCCAGTGCGGACGCCTGGGCGCTTTGGCGCTGCACGGTCGTCTCCAGCGCGGCCTGCTTTTCCCCGATGCTGCGCTTCAGGGCGTCATAGGCCTGCTGCGTCTGTTCCAGCTCCTGGTACCGGGGCATCTGCGCTTCCAGTGCGGCGATTTGCTGGCGCAGGGCTTCCTGCCGGGGCAGAGCGGAGCGCTGCTGGGCCAGTTTTTCGGCGGCTGCCTCCGCCGCCGCTTCCAGCGCCCCGCGGCGCGCCTGGGCCTGGGCCAGCTCCTGTCGGGCACGCTGGACCTCCTGGGCCTTTCCCAAAAGCGTGTGCACCTGTGCCAGCGACTGGTTCACCGCGTCCATGGACCGGGCTGTTTCCTCCTCGTCGGACTGGTCCCGGGCCAAAAGGCGCTCGATGAGTGCCATGGTGTCCTCCAGTGGGAGGGAGCCTTCTTTGGCCAGAGCCAGCTGGTCCGCCAGCGGGTCATCCGGGCGGGCGAGCACCCCCTGGATATACTGCTGCACGCTGGAGCGGGCGGCGGCGCAGGAATCCCGCAGAGTACCGGATTCCGCTTTCAGCCGCTCCTGCAGGACCATGTAGCAGCGGGTGTGGAACAGCTCCCGGAAGATCTCCTGACGGGTTTTGGTGTCTGCCAGCAGCAGCTTGAGAAAATCCCCCTGGGCGATCATGGCCACCTGGGAAAACTGGCTGCGGCTCAGTCCGATGATCTGCGTGACGGCGGCGGTGACTTCCCGGGCTTTGGTGATGATCGTGCCGTCGGGCAGATGCAGCTCCGCCTCC
>CABQCB010000100.1 GCA_902462475.1 uncultured Oscillibacter sp.
TCTTCTTCCGCTTCATGCGGCCCCTCATCGAGCACGGCTATGTCTACTCCGCCGTGCCGCCCCTCTTTAAGCTCAGCCGGGGCAAGACCACCCGTCTTGCCTTCTCTGAGGAGGAGCGGGACCGGATCTCCGCGGAGCTGCGGGCGGGCAACCCCTCCGCCAAGGTGGATATCTCCCGGTTCAAGGGCCTGGGCGAGATGAACCCCCACGAGCTGTGGGAGACCACCATGGACCCGGAAAAGCGCACGCTGCGCCGCATCACCCTGGATGACGCCGTCAAGGCCGACGAGACGTTCACCATTCTCATGGGTGAGAAGGTGGAGCCCCGCAAGGAGTTCATCGAGCGCAACGCCAAGTACGCCGTAAACCTCGACTACTGAGAAAGGATACCGAACCATGTCTAAAAAACCCCAATATGACCCCGAGGAGATCCGGTATCCCAACCAAAAGATCGTGGAATCTCCCCTGGTCCCTGAAATGGAGAAATCCTATATCGAGTATGCCATGAGCGTCATCGTGGGCCGGGCATTGCCCGACGTGCGGGACGGCCTCAAGCCCGTCCACCGCCGCATCCTCTACGCCATGTACGAGGATAACCTCACCTACGACCACGCCTTCCGCAAGTGCGCCACCGCCGTGGGCGACGTGCTGGGCCGGTATCATCCCCATGGCGACGCCTCGGTGTACGATGCCCTGGTGCGTCTGGCCCAGGACTTCTCCATGCGCTATATGCTCATTGACGGACACGGCAACTTCGGCTCCGTGGACGGCGACCCCCCGGCTGCCTACCGTTATACGGAGGCCCGCCTTGCCCGCATGGCCGACGAGATGCTGCGGGACATCGAAAAGGACACCGTGGACTGGGACCCCAACTTCGACGAGACCCGCAAGGAACCCCGGGTCCTCCCCTCCCGGTTCCCCAACCTCCTGGTCAACGGCTCCTCCGGCATCGCCGTGGGCATGGCCACCAACATCCCGCCCCACAACCTGCGGGAGGTCATCGGCGCGTGCATCTGCGTGCTGGATAACCCGGAGGCCCAGCTAAGTGACCTGATGCAGTACATCAAGGGACCGGACTTCCCCACGAAGGGCATCATCATGGGCCGCAGCGGCATCCGCGCCGCCTACGCCACCGGCCGGGGCCGCATCGTCATCCGGGCCCGCCACGAGTTCGAGGAGTTCAACAAGGACCGCACCCGCATCATCATCACGGAGATCCCCTATCAGGTAAACAAGCGCATGCTCATCAAGAGCATGGCCGAGCAGGTGGAGGACAAGCGCCTGGAGGGTATTTCCGACATCCGGGACGAGTCCGACCGCAACGGCATGCGCATCGTCATCGAGCTCAAGCGGGACGCCAATCCCCAGGTGGTTTTGAACCGCCTGTTTGCCCAGACCCAGCTGCAGACCTCTTTCGCCATCAACATGCTGGCCCTGGTGCAGAACCAGTCCCAGCCCAAGATCCTCTCCCTGCGCCACATCATCGACGAGTACCTTGTCTTCCAGGAAGAGATCATCGTCCGGCGCACCCGGTACGATCTGAAGAAGGCCCAGGAGCGGGCCCACCTGCTGGAAGGTCTGCTGGTGGCCCAGGACAACATCGACGAGGTCATCAAGATCATCCGGTCCAGCTACGATAACGCCAAGGAAAACCTCATGAGCCGCTTCGGCCTGGACGACATCCAGGCCCAGGCCATCCTGGATATGCGCCTCAAGGCCCTCCAGGGTCTGGACCGGGAGAAGCTGGAGGCGGAGTATCGGGAGCTGGAGGAGAAGATCGCCTGGTATCAGAAGATCCTCTCCGACGACGCCCTGGTGCGCCAGATCCTCAAGGAGGAGCTCCAGGCCATCGCCGACAAGTTCGGCGACGACCGCCTCACAGAGATCCAGGACGTGGAGGACGAGATCGACATCGAGGACCTGATCGAGGAGGAACAGTGCGTCTTCACCCTCACCCAGGCGGGCTACATCAAGCGCACGCCGGTCAGTGAGTACGCCGCCCAGGGCAAGGGCGGCCAGGGCCGCAAGGGCATCACCACCCGGGAAGAGGACGTGGTGACCGACGTGTTCACCGCCTCCACCCACGACTATATCCTCTTCTTCACGGATACCGGCAAGGTCTACCGGAAGAAGGGCTACCAGATCCCCGAGTCCGGCAAGACCGCCAAGGGCACCAACATCGTCAACATTCTCCAGGTGGAGCAGGGCGAGCGGGTGCAGGCCATGATCCACACCCGGGACATCGAAAATGAGGAAGACCGCTTCCTGGTGATGGTCACCCGCAACGGCACGGTCAAGCGCCTGCCGGTGGGCACGCTGCGCAACCTGCGCAACAACGGCATCCGGGCCATCACCCTGGACGAGGGCGACCAGCTCATCTCCGTCCGGGAGACCGACGGCAAGCGGAAGATCCTCATCGCCACCCACGACGGCCAGGCCATCTGCTTCGATGAAAACGACGTGCGGCCCATGGGCCGGGAGGCCATGGGCGTGCGGGGCATCCGTCTGCGGGATGGCGACTACGTGGTGGGCGCCGCCCGGGCAAGAGCGGGCAAGTGCGTGCTCTCCATCACCGAAAAGGGCTACGGCAAGCGCACCGCCGTGGAGGAGTACCGCATCACGGGCCGCGGCGGCCTCGGCATCCGCAACTACGCCGTCACGGAAAAGACCGGCGGCGTGGTGGGCATCAAGGTGGTGGACGGCAGCGAGGATCTGCTGCTGGTCACCCAGGCGGGCATCCTGATCCGCACCGCCGTGGACAACATCCGCGTGGCCGGCCGGTCCACCCAGGGCGTCATCGTCATGCGCTTCAAGGAAGAGGGCGACCAGGTGATCTCCATGGCCCTGACGGACCACGAGGAGGACACCGCCGAGGAAGTGACGGCGGAGAGCGAGCCCCAGGCATAACCCCCCTTCCCCGGTCCATGTGCGGAAAGGAGAGAGAAGATGTACGGTGTTTTTCTGAACCCATCCTCTGCCAGTGCTGAAAAGGCTGGAGTCATTCTCGTCTTCGGTCTGGCGGCGTTTGGACTGCTGCTTCTTTTCAACGCGCACCGGATAAAAATCTTCCCAAAGGGCCGCGGCCGCACCAGACGGCCCAAAACGCCCCGGGAAAAAGCCGTGCTTGTCATCGGCGGCATCCTCGTGGGACTGCTGCTTATCATGGTCATGGGGATGTGCATGGAGAGAATGTGAACCGATCCAAAAGTGAGGGCGCGGGAAACCGCGCTCTCACTTTTTTCGTTGTATTTTTGGGCGATCCAGTGTATCCTATCCTTACTCTCCGGGGGATTCTGTCACCGGCGGGGGCATAAAAGGAAGAATGAAACCGTAACGATTTACACCGACGGCGGCACGGCACGCTGCGCCGGACATGGACAGCAGGCGCCGTCGGAGGGAGGACTTATATGAAAACCGTGACCATTTACACCGACGGCGCCTGCTCCGGTAATCCCGGCCCCGGCGGCTGGGGGGCCATTTTGATGTACGGCGCCCACAAAAAGGAGATATCCGGCGGCGAGGCCAACACCACCAACAACCGCATGGAGCTCACCGCCGTTATCTCCGCCCTTTCCCTTTTGAAAGAGCCCTGCGCTGTGGAGCTGTGGTCGGACTCCAAATATGTGATCGACGCGCTGGAAAAGGGCTGGGCCCGGGGCTGGCAGAAGCGGGGCTGGATCAAGAGCGACAAAAAGCCCGCGCTGAACCCGGACCTCTGGGAAAAACTTCTGGCCCTGGCGGACATCCACACCCTCCGCTACCACTGGGTCAAGGGCCACGCGGAAAATGAGTACAACAACCGGTGCGACGAACTGGCAGTAATGGAGAGCCGGAAGTATAGATAAGCGTCCGAAAAACGAAACCTTCCTGTAAAAAAACCGTTGTTTTTGGTAAGAACATATGGGAGGTGGTCCTGTGAGCAAAAAGAGAAAGCGGAACGTGGCGCTGGCAGTCTGTGCCGCGGCAGCGGCGGCCATACTGCTTGTCTGGAGCTTCACATCGCTGGGCGCGCGGCTTTGCTTCACCGCCCGGATCCTGGCGGCGCTGCCGGATGCCAGCCGGGAGGCGGAGGACGGGCTCAGTGAGGACGGGTCCCAGCTGATGTTCCGAAACCAGCAGACGCTGGCGCTTTTGGCGGAGCTGGCCCTCACGGGGAAATACGAGGATCTGACCGGCTGTCAAATGACCACTTGGGAATCTCCCGGGTATTGGATCGATGATTTTGAGGTGGGCGGCGAAGGGGTGCTGTTCCATACGCACATGGATCGGTTTTACCTGGTGGAGCCCGGAGATTCCACCATGAAGCGCCGGTTTGGGGAAATTTTAGAGCGTGCCGGGGGGTGAATCCCGCCGGAACCAGAAAAAACCGCCGTATCTTTCCACATTTTTTAAAAATTTGTGGAAAAATCGGCGGTTTTTGGCTCAATTGGCAGGTAATCGATTTCTTGCGAAAACATTCACAAACTGTTCATAAGAAGAACATAATTCGGTAAAAATTCTCGGGTATCTTAATAATCAAGCAAAGGGTCCTCCCAAACCCGATGCGTTTTCTCCCTCCTAAAACACACACACAGCAAAAGGAGCCGCCATTGGCGGCTCCTTTTGTGCGCTTTTTGCCTCACATCAGCTCCAGGCCCTTGCTGAGGTTGACGATGAAGTCCTGGGCGTTGGTGACGATGCCCCGGGCGGAGAGGCTGCCCCGGTCCGAGAGCTTGTTGACGGTGAACTCGGAGATGTCCACGCAGTAGAAGTATACCTGCCGCACGGTGCCGTCGGGCAGCACCCGGTAAGAGGGCGTCATGTTGCCGGTGGCGATGGTGTGGAGGGTGGTGGCCATGCAGATGACGGTGGTGGCGGAGCGCACCTGGTCGCGCATGGCGTCCTGGGCGTCGTATACGTTGCCGATCACCGGGGGCAGCGGGCCGTCGTCCCGGATGGAGCCGGCCAGCACGTAGGGCACGCCCATTTTCTCGCAGGCCCACAGGATGCCTCCGTGGATGCCCTCTCCTTTCAAAAAGGCGGGAATGGAGCCGTAGCGCCGCACGGCGTTGATGGTGTCCAGGTGGTTGTAGTGTCCCAGGGGGCGGCTTTCCTGGGTGTAGATGTCCTGACCCAGGGCGGTGCCCAGGTATGCCGCCTCCAGATCGTGGGTGGCCAGGGCGTTGCCCGCCAGCACCGCGTGGACGTAGCCCCCCTCCACCAGCCGGGAAAAGGCGGTGCGGGCGTCGTGGTCAAAGGCGAAGGCCGGGCCCATGACCCAGACGATCTTTCCGTGCTCTCGCTCATGGCGCAAAAGCTCATAGAGCTCGTCGTAGTCCCGGGAAAACGCCGTCTCCCGGGAGCGGCCCTGGCGGAAGGCGAAGGACTCCCGCATAGCGGTGGGCTCATGGAACCCGTCCGGGTGCACCAGGATGCCCTCCTCTCCCCGCTCCGTCCGGCCCACGGCGATCAGGTCGCCCCGGCGCAGGCGGCGGAATTCCCGCACGGCGATGCGGCCATGTTCCCACACGGCCACGCAGTCCATGCGGCTCTCTTGGGCCAGGTGCCACGTGCCGCCAATGTGGAAGTACTCCGGGAAGATGCTCATGGCGTGGTAGCCCTCCGGGGCCACGCCGTCGGCCGGTGCAGGCAGAAACACCGCCTCCGGCGCGCCGGCCAGGCCGGAGAAGTCCGGCGGCGTATAGGGACGCAGGGAAAAGGACATAAAAACGCCTCCTTGTGGAAAATGAAAAAACCGGCGGCGGCACAGGCCGTCTCCGGGCACATCCGCTCCGGTATGGGAACGGGGGATGTTCTTTTCTCCAGCATAGCAGAAGCAGGCGGCGGAATCAACCCCGCGCCTTGTAAAACCGGGCGGGGCGGTGTAAAATAACAAAAAACGGTGATCGCTCTTTTGAAGGAGGTTTTGCATATGAAAGACGGATTTGTCACCGTGGCAGCAGCCACCCCCAAGATCCGCGTGGCGGACTGCCGCTATAACGCCGAGCAGATCTTCACCCTCATGCGCCAGGCGGACCAGCAGGGCGTGAAGGTGATCGTGTTCCCGGAGCTGTGCCTGACGGGCTACACCTGCGGGGACCTCTTCTTGCAGGATTCGCTGCTCCGCGGCGCCGAGGAGGGCCTCAAGACCATCCTGGAAGCCACCCGGAATCTGGACATGGTGGCGGCCATCGGCCTGCCGGTGCGGGACCAGTGGCATAACAAACTGTATAACTGCGCCGCTGTAATACACAAAGGAGAGATTTTGGGTCTGGTGCCCAAGACCTACCTGCCCAATTACGGGGAATTTTACGAGCAGCGGTGGTTCAGCTCCTCGGGCGGCGTCGACGGCGTGGATGACGACTTCCAGCTGTGCGGCCAGTCCGTGTGCATGAACAGCAATGGGATCTTCGCCTGCGACAGCATGCCCAACCTGGTGATCGGCGTGGAGATCTGCGAGGATCTGTGGGCGCCGGAGCCCCCCTCCATCTCCCTGGCCCGCCGGGGCGCCACCGTGCTTTTGAATCTGTCCGCCTCCAATGAGACCGTGGGCAAGGCCGCCTACCGCCGCTCGCTGGTGACGGGCCAGTCCGCCCGGCTGGTGTGCGGCTACGTGTATGCCAACGCCGGCGAGGGCGAATCCACCACGGATCTGGTGTTCACCGGCCACAACCTCATTGCGGAAAACGGCACGCTGCTTGCCGAGCGGCGGTTTGCCACCGGACTCACCGTCAGCGAGATCGACGTG
>CABQCB010000101.1 GCA_902462475.1 uncultured Oscillibacter sp.
GGGCTGGGTGGGCCGGCTGCTGGGCGCCGCCGGCTCCATGGGCATCCTGGTGGCATTGCTGCTGACGGTCTACGCCTCCGACGATCTTTACAACAGCTTCCATGTCTCCAACGCCTATTATATTCCCTCCGTCTTCAATGAGCTGGGCTTCCCCTACTGCTTCTGCCACCAGTTCACCACCTACCCCATCGACCGGCCCGACGGCTTTGACAAGGCCACGGCGGCCTCCTGGGAAACCGGCGACCAGCCCGGCCAGGGAGAGGATGTGCACCTCATCATGGTGATGAACGAGGCCTTTTCCGACCTGACGGACGATCCCGCCTTTACCTACACGGAGGAAAACGATCCTCTGCCCAACCTCCACGCCCTGCAAAGCGCCCCCCACGCCATCAGCGGCCATGTGGTGGTGCCCGGCTTTGCCGGCGGCACCGCCAACACGGAGTTCGACGTGCTCACCGGCATGCAGACCAACGCCCTCTCCGCCTCCACCACCTCCTCGTTCCGGGTGGTGAACCGGGACCTGGACAGCGTGCTGCGGGTCTTTGCCTCCGACGGCTACCACACCTCCTTCTTCCACCCCGGCGACGACTGGTTCTACAACCGGGAAAACGTCTACGACTGGCTGGGGGCGGAGGAGACCGTCTTTGTGGACGAGATGGAAAACCTCACCTACAAGGGCCGCTGGGTCACGGATGACTACATGGCCGGCTTCATTGAGGACAAATTTGAGGAGGCCGTGTCCCAGGGAGAGCTTCTTTGCAACTACACCACCACCATCCAAAACCACATGTCCTACACAGCGGACAAGTACGGTGAGGGCTATGTATATCCGCCGGTGGAGACGGACGCCCAATTGACCGACGACGTGCGCACCATGCTGGAGGTGTATATCGAGGGCGCCCGGGACGCGGACGCCATGCTGGGCCGTCTGGTGGACTACTTCTCCCAGACGGACGAGCCGGTGGTACTGGCCTTCTGGGGCGACCATCTGCCCTATCTGGGGGACAATCAGCTGGCCTACGCCCAGCTGGGCTCCGAGGTGGCTCTGGCGGAGGAGGACCGGGAAAATCCCCTGTGTTCCTATGAGACGCCCTATGTGATCTGGGCCAACGACGCCGCCGCCCAGGTGCTGGATTGGGAGAGCGCCGTGGAAAACCTGGACCTTCCGGAGACCAACCGGCTTTCCGCCAGCTTTTTGGGCGCCGCGCTGCTGGAGCTGACCGGCCGGGGCGAGGAGAGTCCCTGGTTCGCCTTTTTGAACCAGCTGCGGCGGGAGCTGCCCGTGGTGCAGAAAAAGACCTACATGACCATGGACGGCACCCTCACCCCCCTGCTCACCAGCGATCAGCAGGAGATGATCGACCAGTGGCGCCAGTGGAGCTACTACAAGCTGCGCTACAAAGAAGTGGAATGACATGAAAAAACGCGGGCTTCCATCAGGAAGCCCGCGTTTTGCGTTTGGTTGAAAGCGGTGTCCTCAGCCCTTCCGCGCCGCCGCCTGGGGAGAGAGCGGAATGCTGCGGCTGCGGATCAGCTGGATGAAGATCTTTGCAAGAGAAGGGTCGAACTGGGTGCCGGCCCCCTTGCGGATCTCCTCCAGGGCGTATTCCAGCGGAAGGCCCATGCGGTAGGGCCGGTCTGTGGTCATGGCGTCGAACACGTCCGCGATGGCCAGGCACCGGGCGGAGACGGGGATCTCCTCCCCGGCGATGCCCCGGGGATAGCCCTTGCCGTCCCAGCGTTCATGGTGGCCCAGCACCGCCGGGATCAGATAGTCCATCTCCGGCAGGTGGCGGATCATTTCAATGGAGTTGTTCACATGGTCCTTCATGATCCGGTACTCCCCATCCTCCAGCTTGCCGGTCTTATTGAGGATATTCTCGGGGATGGAGATCTTGCCGATGTCATGGAGCAGGCCCGCCGCGTAGATGGTGCGCACCTGGTCGTCATTGAGCCCGGCAGCCACCGCCAGCGTGGCGGCGTAGCGGGCCACATTTTTGCTGTGGGCATAGGTGTAGTGGTCCTTGGCGTCGATGGCAGCCGTCAGCGCGGAGATCATGGACAGGGCGGAGCGGTATTCGCCGTCTCCCCGCTCGATGCGGTCCACAATGGCGTCCGTCCGTTCCGCCAGATGCTGGGGCACCAGGTCCGAGGCGCCCCGGAAAATGACGATCTGGTCCTTGCCGCCCTGCTTGGCGTTGTACACCGCCAGGTCGGCATTGTCCATCAGCTCCTTGGCGCTGGAGGCGGCATAGGGCGCCGAGCAGATGCCAACGCTCACGGACAACGGCTTGAGCCGCTGCCGCTCCGGCTTTTGGTTGATCCGGGCCACCCGGGTCTCGATCTCCCGGGCCAGGGTCCTGGCCCGCTGGGTATCCTGCAGAGGCAGCAGCACGGCAAACACCTTGCCGCTGGTGCGGAACACGATGCCGCTCTCTCCGGTGCAGCGGCTGATGACCTCGCCGATGCGGCACAGGGCGGCGTCGCCCTCGCCCACACCGTAGAGCTGGTTATAGAGCTTGAAGTCGTCCACATCGATGTACATGAGCGTCAGGCACTCCCGCCCGCAGGAGAGGAACTGTTCTTCCAGCTGCTCTACAAAGAAGCGGTAATTATAAACGCCGGTCAGCGGGTCGATGCGGGCCTCCCGGAACATCTTTTCATAGAGGGCCGCGTTCTTCATGGCGATGGACGCGATGGAGCTGACCGTCTCCAAAAAGCCGATCTCTACGGCGTTGAAGTTTCTGCCCCGCTCCTTGGCGGAAAGCAGCAGCAGTCCCACGATCTCGTCCCCGTCCCGCATGGCGGCGACGCAGTCGATGTTCAGCCGGCGGAACAGCTCCTTTTCCGCCTCCCAGACGGACAGGTACCGGGGGCTGTTCTGGAACTCGCCCACGATAAGATAGTTCTCCTGTTCTTTGAGGTAGGCGATCTGGGGACTGTCCTTGGAAATGGAAAACGACAGCGTGGCCAGAGGGCTGGAGCAGTAGCGGGCCTGGTAGTTGTCCCCCTCCAGCAGGCAGATATACATCTGCTCGATGGGGATCTCCCGGGACACCACCTGCCCCATCTTCTCCATGATGTCCGCGGTGCTCAAGGACTGGGAGACCTCTGCGGAGAAGTTTTTCACCAGGCGGTTTTGCTGCTCTTCCCGGGTGAACATGGACTCCAGCAGCCGCCGCATGAGGATATAGGTACCGCCCAGCAATCCGGCAAACGCCACGGACACCACCGTCGTGGCCGAGCGCTCCCCCAGACCCAGAGTCTGCTCTGCGAAAAGGTGCATGGGAGAGATGAAGTTGGCGGCGGCCATGATGCAGATCACCGCCAGCACCAGCGTCAAAAGGGACCGGGACACCACCAGCGTCAGCCGGAACATGCGGCGCTTGTAGAGCGCATACATCAAAAGGGCCGCGAATATGATGCCGGACAGGGCGTCAAAGGGGAAGGTGTTGCCCGGCAGGCCCACCTGCAGCAGGTTGCCCGCCAGCATCACCAGGCCGCCGTAGATAATGACCTGGATGCCCGGCGAGTGGACGCCCTGCTCCCGCATGACCTGCATGAGCATCACCGCCGTGGCCCCGATGATGGCCACGAACATGATGCAGGGAATGACGATGTGCCAGTCCAGGCTGTACGTAAAGAGGGTGGAGCCGTCCGGCATGACCACCGGCGTGGGAGGCTTGAGATAAAAGCCGCTGACCGTGCCGGGGATGATGGCCAGGGTCCAGATGGTGAACACCGCCAGCAAAAAGCGTCCCTTCCGCCTGGAGAAGGTGTGCACGAAAAAGTAAAAGAACAATTCCATGCTGAACAGTGCCACCAGGGACACCTTATACCAGAAATTCATGCCCGGCCACATCTGCAGCCGCATGAGGATGGCACCGCCGGACCACAAAATAGCGTCCAGCAGCACCGCGAGAAACGCCCAGATCTCCGGGGTCTTTTTGGTGGCCAGGAACGTGACGAACATCAGCAAAAAGCAGCTGAAGACCGTGATGTTGATAAAGAGGAAAGGGATGTCGTTCACAGTGCCGGCCTCCCTTCCGCCCCGTCCGCCTGCTGGCGCAGGAGGCCCACGATATCCAGCATGCCGGGGTTGATCCGGGGCAGGCGGGTGCCGATCTTCTGCTCGTAGGCCGCGATGGTGCCGTATTTCAAAATGGTGATCTGCAGCGGCTCCATATTCAAAAGCTTCTTCAGATCGCCGTAGTCACTGTCAAAGTATTTGAAATACAGGCTCAGGTGCTCCGTCAGCACCGTGCGGGTCACCACCTCGCTGGCCTGGGCGTCCGGCGGCAGCTCCAGATACATGTGCAGGAAGGGGTCGTCCTTTTCGTTGAACTCCTTTTTCAGCACCCAGTCGCCCAGCTCCAGGCGGCTCAGGCGGATCACCTCCTGCATGGACGAGGCGGTGATGCGGGTAAAGCCGGCGATATCGATCACGTCCGGCACCCGGTCCACGAACGTCAGCCGGGGAAGCTGGCCGCTGCCGGCGGTGAGGCAGTGGTACATATCTCCGATGCGGTAGCGCATGAACGCGCCGCCGTGGAGCACGGAGAGCACCAGCTCGTATGTCTCCCCCGCCTGGATCTCATCCATCAGGCAGGTGCGGGGCTGGTAAGCGGGGTCCGTCAGGTTGCGGCGCATCTCCGACTCGGGGATGAACTCATAGAAGCAGGCATCCGGGAAAAATACCATGCCCCGGTGCTCCCAGTTCTCCGCGCCGATACAGGTGGACTCCGTTCCCGCGGCCAGCTCCACCGGGGCGATGCCCCAGGCCCGGGTCAGCCGGTCCCGGTAGCACTTGGCGTCGGTCCCGGCGAAGAAAAACGCCTTGAGCCGGAACACGTCCCCCGGTGTGATGGGGCGGCCGTCCCGGCGGCTTACGTATTTGGCTTTCAGATAGCGCACGGCGTTGCCCGGCGATACCTTCATGTGGTGGCCGCCGCCTCCGCCGCCGCTGCTCTTGCCGAAGCTCTCGGTGATGTAGTTGGCCACGGAGCCGATGCCGAAGAAAAAGTCCACACCGCCGCCCATGGCCATGGCGAAGCCCTTTTTGATCCGCTGGCTGAAGCTCAGATCCGAGTTGGTGTTGGAGTCCGGCAGCCAGGTAAAGTGGATATCCTCGTCAAAAAGAGAGGGCATCAGTCCCGTGGCATAGGGCAGCGGGGCACCGCCGTACAAGATCCGGTCGCCGGATTTCAGGTCAAAGTCTCCTTTTTTCCGGGCGGTGGCCATCATCATGGTGGCCAGCAGGTTGTGGCGGTAGGTATCCAGCATGCTGCGGGTATAGGGCGCCAGTTTGATGGGGCGCAGTCCGCCCTCCCAGGTGGTCTGGATCCACACGGCCGGCTCCGCGCACAGCATCTCCGCCCGCTTGGGCAGCAGCACGTCGGCATAGTCGGCATAAGTGGTCAGGGGCAGGCACTGGCGCAGCTCGTCGATGGTGCGGGGCGTCTTTCCCCGCAGCAGGAGCTTTCCAAGTCCACTGGCGCTCCAAAGCGTCAGCTGCTCTTCCATCAGCCGCCGCTGGGTGTACATATAATCGGCCAGGCTCATGTCCAAAAAGCCGCAGTATTCCTGCCACAGCTGCTCCCGGGAGCACTTTTTCAGCTTATCTTCAAAGCGCATGGACTCACCCCCCTCACATCTTTTTCCAGCAGGCGCGGATGCTGGCCCTGTTGGGCACCAGGAAAGGTGTGGATGCCTGATAGGCCCCATACCCCTCCAGCCGCGCCGGAAACACACACCAATCCTCAAAGACCACCAGCCCCACGTTCAAAGCGCTCAGGACCACCGCCTCCCACAGCGGCAGCCCGACGGTGAAGGCCAGACAGCCATACAATCCCGCAAACCACAACACCCCCGGGTGGCGGCACAGGGCATATACCCCCGTGGTGCAGGCCGGGCGTTCTTCCCCCGGGCTTGCATAGGAGGCCCCCACCGGCAGGGCGAAAAACAGCGTATAGATCTCCAGAAGGAAAAACAGCGCCCCAAGCGCGAAAAGCAGGCCCCGCAGCCACCCGTGGACCAGGGGCATCCCCTGCCGGGCCTCCAGGACCGTGCCAGATACCAGCAGCAGCGCCCCCAGGGGGAAGCAGAGCTTCAGCCCCTTTCGGCCCAGCCGCCAGTCATTATAATCGCTGAGAAAAAACAGGCCAAAGCCGCAAAGGCTCAGACAAAACCCCATCGGCTCAGTCCTCCGTCCGATCGTTCCGCAAACGCCGTTTGATTATGTTTACTATTTTTCCCTATTATACAAATATTCCTGTATAAATTCAACAAATTTCCCCTCGACATTTTTCACAAATCGTATGCATCGAGCATGGGCACAACATATAGATTTCCAGCTTCACCCAAAACGCAATCTGTTGTCAAAGCGGGGAGATTTTCCCATTTTTCTCACCAAAGCGGCACAGTGCTCCGTCAAAACAGCAACAGCGCCCCGCCTTACGGCTGCGCGGGATGAAAGTGACGGTATACCGCCTCCGCCGTGGGGCGGGGCACGATGGCCGCCAGCGTCTCCACGTCCGCTTCCCGGATAGCCTTTACAGAGCCCAGTGCACGGCGCAGAGCCTCCTTGCGCTTGGGGCCAACGCCGGGGATCTCATCCAGGGCGGAGCGCAGCGCAGAGCGGGTATGGCTTTCGTGGTGATAGGTGATGGCAAAGCGGTGGGTCTCCTCCTGGATCTGGCCGATGAGGGAAA
>CABQCB010000102.1 GCA_902462475.1 uncultured Oscillibacter sp.
CCCCGCCAGGGGGCCACCGCCGCCAGGGACTCCGCCCGCCACGCCTCGTCCATCCCGCCGTTTTCCAGCAGCAGCCCGCCGTTGGTGGTCACGGCCCACCGGGGCACGCAGCCCGCCGGGAACCGGATGCGCCGGTACTGCGCCACCGACCGGCTGGTAACGGGCACAAAGTCCATGCAGGCGTTGACCTCCCGCAGCCGGGCAATGGTCAGGGGGCTGAAATATCCCTGTTCCTTTCCCTCCAGCTTCTCCACGCATACGTCCCCCGGGCGGCTGTGCCGCCGGGAAAACAGCAGCGTATTGTCCAGATCGCTGGCAAAGAGTATCCTTCCCATCTCAGCTGTCCGCCATGGAGCGGATGAGTCCGCAGGATCGGTAATTGACCAGGGGGTACTCCACCAGCTCCACCCCTTTCTCCGATGCCAGCTGGTAGAGATGGCCCAGGTGGGCTTCGTCGTCCAGGCTGTGCACCAGTACCTTCCAGGGTACGCGCCGCAGCAGCACCCGGGTGGCCTCTCCGATGCCCGGCTTGACCAGGTTCCGGTCGGCAATGGAGAAGGTGCGGCAGATCTCCGCCACCTCCTGCGCGGCGGTCTTGTCCGGCGCGGGCCGGTCCGGCAGGGGCTCCGCCCCGTCCAGGAACTGCTCCACCGCGCCGATGAACTGATACGTTACGTCCCGGTCCAGCAGGTTTTCATAAAAGGCCGCCCCGTGGAAATCGTGGGGGCCGATGATGTCCTCCCGGTAAAACGTGCGGCTGAGCAGGCCGGACACGGTGGCGTTGAGGCAGGAGCTGGCGATGAGGAAATCGTCGTGGGTGCCGCATTTTTCCGCGATGCGGGCCGGGTCGGACAGCACCGCGAGTCCCGCGCTGACCCCCGGATAGTCCTCCATGGCCAGCACCAGCTGGTCCCGGATGGCCCCCTTGCCGGTCCACCCGTCCACAAACTGGATGTCCTGGGGCCGGTGGCGAGCCAAAATATAGTCCATGGCATTGCGGTCGATGCCCAGGCCCCGGATGATGGAGAGGGCATAGTGGGCCACCCGGACGCCGTGACGCCGGGCGATCTCATGCTGGATGAGGATGCCGACGGGCGTGCCCGCCCGGGCCAGGGACACCAGCACCGCCCGCTCTCCCTTCTCCTGCCAGATCTGCTCCGCCACGGACGCCACCGCCCGGGCCGTCATGGGTGCGTAGCGGGCCAGGGCGTCCTCGTAGGCGGCAAAATACGCCGGTGTCGGCTCATACTCGATGGGCAGCATCCGGGAGTAGTGCTCCCCGCTCTGGATGCGCCGCTCCCGCTCCCGGGTGTCCAGGGGCTCCACCAGACCGGTGATGTCCTTGAGCAGCAGCGTCACGTCCTCGGGCTTATAGGTACCAAACATCGCTTCCCCTCCGCACATAGTAGATTTTCTCCGTCCCGTACGCCGTCAGCGCTCCTGTCAGCGCCGCCAGGGCGTGCGTATCCTCCCGGGGCGTGTCCGACACCACCATCGCCGCGTCGTAACGGTCCAGGTCGTAGAGGTAGGTGGTCCGCGCCGGATCGTAGAAGCTGGGGAGCTTCACCCCGCAGCGGATGGGATAGCCGGGATCATCGCACACACCGATGGGGCTGCGGGTGGTGGCATGGCAGCGGACGGTATAGCCCCGCCGCTCCAGCTCCGCCCCCAGTATCAGGGCCGGGTACATGCACTCCTCCGTGCCCAGCACCAGCACGCGCCCTGCCGCCGGGAGCTCCAAGGCCTCCGCCGCCATTTGGGCTGCCTGGCCGCACTGACGGGCATAGGTCCCCATCTCCGCGCCCCGCCGGGGGTCGCCCGTCTCCAGGCCGGGCAGGGTGCGGTGACGGAAGGACACGTCCGCCATCTCCGCCGGGCGGGCCTCCTCCACGGCAATGTCCGCCACTGCCGCCGTGTAATCCTGCTGGGGGAGCTTTACCAGATACTCACAGCAAATGCCCGCCTGGCGCAAAAGCACCTCATCCTCCGGGGAGACCCGGTTGAGGATGGACGCCGCCACCAGTGTCTTCTCCCCCAGAGCGGGATACCGCTCCCGGAGCTGGGCGATCATGTTGCGCAATGTCTTGCCTGTGGAGATCTCATCATCCAGGAAGATGACCGTGTCCGTCCGGGCAAGGTACGCCTCCAGATGATCGGCGCAGAGCGTCTGCTCCACTGCGTGGCTGTGCTCTTCGCAAAAGGAGATCCAGTGCTCCCCCGCGGAAAAGGGCTCCCGGGTGGTGTGCAGGTAGACGCACCCCTCCCCCAGGCACCGGGCCGCGGCGGCGCCGATGGCGGTGGCGGTCTCCGCAAAACCCACCACCAGCGACGCGCCGGGATAGCGCCCCGCCAGCTGGCGCCCCAGGGCCTCCATCATATCCAGCGCCGCCCCGGGGCTCACGGGCAGGTGCTTTGCCTGCAAGGGGTTGACCAAAAGATAGGTGCGCTTGGCGTTGCGGTACCGCTTGGCCAGGCGCAGGGTGTTTTCTTGGGTATAGATCGGCATTGCCTCGCTCCTTTGTATCCGGACGGTCCTCAGTACGCCGTCCGCTTTTTTCCGGCGGCGAAGCCGAACACGGTCCCGCACACGCCGCCGACGATATGCATGAGATTGGCCACGCTGTCCCGGACGAACAGCATGGAATAGACCTCCTGGCCCAGATACAGCACGCCCACCAGGATCAGCGTCAGGGGGATCTTCCCCTCCTTCATGCCCGCAAGAGACGAGAGCATGATGAGCATGAACACGATGCCGCTGGCCCCCAGCAGGGCGCTATTGGGAAAGAGGACAAACTGCAAAAGGCCGGACACCAGCGCCGTCAGGACGATGGCCTCCAGCAGCATCCGGCTGCCGTACTTTTCCTCAATGGGCGGACCCACCACCAGCAAAAGCAGCATGTTGCCAAGAAAGTGCTCCCATCCCGCGTGGCCCAGCACATGGCCCACCAGCCGCACATAGGTCAAAGGGCTGGTCAGCGGCGCGCGGTACACGGAAAACAGCGCCGCCGTGGTGGCCCCGCCGGTGAGATAGCCCAGCACCAGCGCCGCCAGGGAGAGGAAGAAAAAGCTCAGGATCACGGGGGAGTTGTATTGCAGTTTTTTCATGAAGCCCTCCGTCTCTCTTTCGTATAAAGGGTTCCCCAAAACGGCGTTTTGGGGAACCCCTTTTTCTTATTTTCCGCTGCCGGTGAGCGCCTTGCGCAGAAGATCCACAGGGATCATGGTCACCGCCAGGATAGCCACCACGACCCAGCCCATAGGACCGAAGGGCACGCAGCTGAACATATTGCTGATCCAGCCGAACACGCTGACGGGGATCAAGCTGGCGTTGACGATGAAGGCCTGCACCAGCACGATGGTGATAAAGACCTTCATAAAGCCGGTGTTCTCATTCAGCCCCTTGAAAATGGCAAAGCCGTCGTCACGGACGTTGAAGCCGTTGAACAGGGCACTCCAGATAAAGAGCACGAAGTAGGCTGTGAGCTTTTGCTCGGTGTTGGCAAAGAACTGATCGAAAAACGGCGCCTTCAGGAAGAAGAAGCTCAGGGCCGTGAGCCACAGGCCCATAATGACGATCTGGGTCATCATGGGGCGGCTGACGATGCTCTCGTCCCGCCGGCGGGGCTTTTCCGTCATATACCGTTCCTGGGCGGGCTCGTTGCCCAGCATGATGGCGCCCAGGCCGTCCATGACCAGGTTGACGAACAGCAAATGGGTGACCTTCAGCGGCTCCTCCACGCCGAAGAACGGCGCAACGGCGCTGACTACCACGGCGGCCACGTTGATGACCAGCTGGAACTTGCAGAACTTCAGGATGTTGTGGTAGATGGTGCGGCCGTACCAGATGGCGTCCTTGATGGACTTGAAGTTGTCGTCCAGAATGACGATCTTGCCGGCCTCCTTGGCGGCCTCGGTGCCGCTGCCCATGGCGAAGCCCACGTCGGCCCGCTTCAGTGCGGGGGAGTCGTTGACGCCGTCGCCGGTCATGCCCACCACCAGGTTCATCTCCTGGCAAAGGCGCACCATGCGGGACTTGTCCGTGGGCAGGGCCCGGGCAATGACCCGGATGCGGGGGATGATGCTCTTGACCTCCTCGTCGCTGAGCTCACCCAGCTGGGCGGAGGTCAATGCCACCTCGTCCTCGGTCTTCAGAAGGCCCGCGTCCCGGGCGATGGCCACGGCGGTCTCCAGCCGGTCGCCGGTGATCATGACCACCTGGATGCCCGCGTGCTGCACGGCGGCGATGGCCTCCCGGGCCTCGGGCCGCACGTCGTCCCGGATGCCCACAAAGCCGATGATGACCGTGTCGGCGTTGATGGCGTTTTCCGTCAGGGGGCTGGGGGAGTAACCGAACGCCAGCACACGCATGGAGCGGCTGGCCAGCTCGTCGATCTTGGCGTTGAGCACATCGGGGTTGATGGTCCGCTCCTCGCCGCTCATGCTCAGATACTTGCTGCTCACTGCCAGCAGCCGCTCCGGCGCGCCCTTGTAGAACGTCCGGCCCAGCTGATCCAGATAGGCCTGGCTGAACTTGTTGGCAGAGTTGAAGCCCTGGGCGCTGCCCACCGTATAGCTGCCCTCCAGCTGGTGGAAGGTCTGGGGGCCCAGGAACTTCATGAGCGCCTGGTCGGTGGCGTTGCCGCCGATGACCCGGCCCTCGGCATCAAACATGGACTGGGTGTTCTTGCCGATGGCAAGGTCCACCAGGCCCTTGATCTTGCTGTGCTGGGAGAGCTCATCGAGCGGAATGGTGATGCCGTCGGCGGTGAAGAACTCCACCACCTCCAGGTGGCCCTTGGTGATGGTGCCGGTCTTATCGCTGAAGAGGATGTTCAAAGAACCCGCGGTCTCGATGCCCTCCGCCTTGCGCACCAGCACGTTGTGGTCCAGCATCTTGCTGGTGTTCTGCATGAGCACCAGGGAGATCATCAGCGGCAGTCCCTCGGGCACGGCGCACACAATGATGACCACCGCCAGGGACACCGCCTCCACCACGTCCTTGACCACTTCCGTCAGTCCGGAGGCGAAGTAGGGGCCGAAGCCGCCGGCAGAGAGGATGAAGTAGCCCATGTACATCACCG
This sequence comes from uncultured Oscillibacter sp., assembly GCA_902462475.1. Next base: position 5,082 of record CABQCB010000102.1, read on the forward strand.
CGATGACCACGGCGCCGATGTAGCCGAACTTGGAGATGGTGCCCGCCAGCTTGGCAAGCTTCACTTTCAGGGGAGAGTCCGGCTCGTCGTCCTGCATCTCCTCCGCCATCTTGCCCATCATGGTGGAAAGGCCCACCTTCTGCACGTCCATGACGCCCTCGCCGTCAAAGAGCACCGCGCCCCGGAACAACGAGTGCTTGTCCACGAAGGTATCGCCGGTGATCTCGTCGGCCAGGCGCACCTCGCCCTCCGCCGCGGTCTTTTTGCACTCCTCCGCCTCGCCGTTGAGGGCGGAGTTGTCCACTTTCAGATTGCCGTGGACCAGGATGCCGTCGGCGGGGATCTTGTCGCCTGCCTGGAGCAGCACCTTGTCCCCCACCACCACGTCGTCCACGTCAATGACGGTGATGACGCCGTTGCGGTAGACCTTGCACTGGTCTTTTTTCGTGCTGTCTTTGAGCTGGCGGTATTTCGTGTCGCTGGCCACGCCGGTCTTGGCGGACACGAACGCCACGATCAGCACTGCCACGATGGTGCCCACCGGCTCGTAGATATCCGCGTAGCCGAACAGGCACATGACGATCATCAGCGCCGCGATGGCCAGCAGGATGCGGATCATGGGGTCGCCGAACGTCTCTTTGAACTCCGCCCAGAATGTGGTGGGCTCGGAGTCGGGGATCTGGTTGCTGCCGTATTTTGCTCTGGATTCGGCGACTTCTTTGTCGCTCAGGCCGTTAAAATGCATGGATACTTTCTCCTTCAAAAGGCCGGGAAAAAGCGGCGCGCCGGGCGCCGCCCTCTCCCGGGATATGCTGCGTTCTCCTAAGATAGACGCAGTTTGATGTGGGATGGTGTCAGATGTAGCGTCTGCTCAGCTCGCCCAGGCCCGGGTCCTTGGTAGCCTGGCCGATGGCGTTGAATTTCCACTCGCCGTTGTGGCGGTACACCTCGCCGAAGATCATGGCGGTCATGTCGTCATAGTTTTCCGACAGGTTGTACCGGCAAAGCTCCTGGTTGTTCCGGGCGTCCACGATGCGGATGAAGGCATTGCGGATCATGCCGAAGTGCTGCTTGCGGGCCATGGCCTGGTAGATGTTGACCACCATGACGATGCGGTCATACTCCGCCGGCACCCGGTCCAGCTCGATGACGATCTGCTCATCGTCGCCGGCGCCGGCGCCGGTAAGATTGTCGCCCATGTGCTGCACGGCACCGGAGCGGTGGCGCAGGTTGCCGAAATACACGATGTCGCCCTTATCCGTCAGCTTGCCGTTTTGCAGCATCAGCGCGGACGCGTCACAGTCGATGGACTGGGCGGGGGCGGAAAAAAGCCCGCCGAACAAGCCGCCGCCCCGCTGGGGCTGGGCCTCGTCCCAGCCAAGGCCCACGATCACACGGTTGAGGCCCTCTTTTCCCTCTTTGGAAAGGCTGACCTTCTGTCCTTTTTGCAGACTCACAGACATGGTTCTCTCCTCCTTACTTTCTTCCGGCCTTCCAGCGCATGCCCCAGTGGAATGCCTGGTCCAGAGCCTCGTGCCCCTTGTAGAACTGCACGATCTTCTCCACGCTGAAGGTCTCGTCATTGACGTTTTCCAGCAGCACCAGGCCGCACATGAT
>CABQCB010000103.1 GCA_902462475.1 uncultured Oscillibacter sp.
GCGATGAAGCCGGTGACTGGCGGGTCTCCACCGCCCTCATCACCGGCTTCATCGCCAAGGAGTCCGTCATCTCCACCCTGGGCATCCTCACCGGTGCCGGCACGGACGTGTCCGTGGCCGCCCTGGGCAGTCTTTTCTCTACGGTCACCGCCGTCAGCTTCCTGGTATTCACCCTGCTCTACACGCCCTGCGTGGCGGCCATCTCCGCCGTCAAGCGGGAGCTGCGCTCCGGCTGGAAAGCCGCGGGCGTTGCCCTGGGGCAGTGCGTGATCGCCTGGATCGCGGCCTTCGTGGTCTACCATGTGATTTTGCTGTTCCTGTGAAGGAGGATTTTATGGAACTTTTGATCCTCGCCGGACTTGGCGTATGGCTGGTGCTGGCTCTGCGGTCCTCCCTCCGCTCCAAAGGCGGGTGCGGAGGCTGCTGTGAGCACTGCAGCGGCTGTGCCCATCGCAAATGATAAAAAAGGGACGCGGATGATCCGCGTCCCTTTTTTTACTTCACCGCGCTCTGACGCACGCGCTCCAGCGCCTTGCCCACCGCCGGGATCTTCATGACGATCACCGTCAAAATCCCCTCAGCCAGCAGATAGCTGTAATTGTAGATAATGGGGTAGAGGGTCCGGAGGGACTGGGGGAAGTTTTCCGGCATGTAGTCCATCCAATAGAGGTAGCCGCCCAGGGAGTGGAACGCGCCCCGGGCCAGCACCGCCACGATATAGCCCCACAAAAGGCCGTTTTTCCGGCCCCGGAAGAGGCCCGCCAGGCCCAGCGCCGCAAAGGCGAACACATAGTCACAGCACACCTGGAACACGCTGAGCACGTAAGGCTCCTGCAAAAATTGCAGCATGCCGTAAGCAAAGCCCACCAGCACACCGGTCTTGACTCCGTACCAGTTGGCCACCAGCACGATAAAGAGCATGCTCATAAGCGTGACGGAGCCGCCGTAGGGCATCTCCAGGGGCTTGATGTAGGACGTGACAAAGCTCAATGCCAGCGCCATGGCGCAGTAGGCCAGCTGCTTGGTCCCCATTCCCCGTTTTCCCGACGCACGCCCTGCCAGATAGAACGCCGCCAGCAGGCACACCGCCATGATGGCGATGCTCACCGCGTAACCGGCGGTGGTAAGACCGCCCTCTGCATTGACCAGCCAATTGAACATTTCTTCTCCTCCTTCATTTCTGATCATGAGTCGGTTCCCGCCGGCCACAAAAAAACGCCCTCCCGGCTCGGGAGGGCGTTTTCACATCATGGAATCCCATATCGTGACGGCTCCCTACGGCGGCATTATCCGCATCAGGTTACACGGGTCGAAGCTAAAAGCTCCCTCTCAGCCTGTTCTACAAGCTCCCCAGCTCACAATCTATTTCATTGGCAGCGTCAGGATACCATGTTTTCTCCCCTTTTTCAACCCCTTACATCCACTTTTTTCTCCTGAAGTACCAGACGAGCCCGCCGGCAATGGCCAGTCCCACCACGGCCACGGCCGGATAGCCGTAGCGCCACTGAAGCTCCGGCATATTGACAAAGTTCATACCGTACCAGCCTGCCAGCAGCGTCAGGGGAAGAAACACCACCGTCACCAGGGTGAAGAGCTTCATCAAATCGTTTTGCTGGATGGACAGCTGGGACTGGTACGCCTCCCGCAGCTGGGTCACCGACTCCCGCAGGTTCTGTATACTGCCCAAAAAGCGCTCCGTCCGGTTGCCCAGGTTGGAAAAGCGGCGAACGGTCTGCCGGTCCAAAAGGCCGTTGTCGTTGACAGCGAGCTGGTCGAAGATGGCGTCCAGCTGCTCATAGTACCGCTTGAGCCGCAGCAGCTCCCGCCGCCAGGTCACGATCTGCTCCAGGCACTCGCCCGTCAGCTTCCCCTCCAGCAGCCGCTCCTCCCCTTCTCCGATACGGTCTTCCATCTGGTCCAGGTGGTCCATGTCCCCCCGGAGCAGCCGGAGGAAAAAGCCATACAGCAGGCGCTGATGGTCTGCCGCTTCTTCCTCCAGCTCCGCCACGATGTCCCGGGCCCGGGTGAGGGCCGCGTCGTCCTCGCAGAAGATAAACAGGTCCTCCCGGTCCAGGTACAGCAGCATCTGGGCACTTTTGGTCCGGTCACTGTGGACATCGTACCAGTCGAAGGCCAGCAGGTCGAAGCTCTCAAAGCCCTCGAAGGCCTCCGTCTGACCGTCTCCAATATGTTGGAGCACCCGACGGTCCATATAGGGGGCCGCCTGCTCGATCTCACTGATGGGCAGCACCATCCGCATACGCGTTTCCTTCCTTTCTCCGCCGCTTATTTCTCCGGGCTCAGCGCCTCGAAACGCTTCTTGGTGCCCCACAGGGCCACCAGGAACCAAACGATGCCCACCAGAGCCACCACCAGGCCCAGGATGCCCAGCACAACGGCTCCCAGTCCCAGCATGGCAACGGCGTTCGCCAGCAGGGCCAGCGCCTCCCCCACAGCCAGGGCGATCCACGCCCCGCGCACGCCGGCCGCGCCCAGATCTGTGCCGCGGGCGCGCTCCATATCCTCCACAGCCCGGCTCACGCCCCATGCAATATAGAGAGACACCAGGGTGGCCAGCAGTCCCAGCAGCATGCTCACCGGCCCGGAGGAGGTGATGGCCAGCACGTCCCCCACCCAGAGGATAGCCGTGTATACCGCCATTCCTATGGCAAAGGGCCGCAGAGCGCTGAAAAGTCCGCTCTCACCGGACAGAGCGTCCATGCTCCGCGCCAGCATCCAGTATCCCACAAAGGCAGGCAGCAAATTGATCGTGTGGCCGTTGAGGTTCAGATTGAAGTTCAAAAACACGAAGAAAAATCCCCAGAAGATCCCGCTCACGGCATTTCCTCCTTTTCCTTGACCTTGTCCGCATACTGCTTTCCGTAGCGGAGCACCAGAATGCCCGCCGCGATCTTCAGTCCCGCGTACAGCACGGGGATCAGCAGCAGTGTCCCCATACCGATCCCAACACCGGCAATACTCATCATCTCCGCCTCCTTACCAGATCATAAAATTCAGTACGCCAAGGCCCATCAGCAGCAGGACCACAAGATCCAGCACGCCCCAGCCGATGAGCACCCAGCCCAGCAGGTATCCCTTCGTCTTGGCCAGATAGCCAAGGCGCTCCAGGATGTCCCGCCCGCTGTCTTTATGCGGTGCAGCCGCAGCCGGTTGGGCTGCCTGCGGCTCTTCCTCTGTCCCCTGGCGCAGCAGATAGTCCGTGGTGACGCCGAACAGATCCGCCAGGGCCACCACCTTGTCCGTCTCCGGCATGGTCTCGTCCCGCTCCCAGCGGGAGACCGCCTGGCGGCTCACGTTCAGCCGCTCGGCAAGCGCGTCCTGGCTCATGCCCGCCTTTTGCCGCAGCTTCTGCAATTTCTCTCCAAATGTCATAGGCACGCTCCTTATCGTTTTGTATGCCCATCTTATCAAAATCCCGGATTTCCCACCAGCAACCGGCTATGGAATCTGCGCAACCTCAGGTTGCGCTTGCTCTTTTGCCGGCTTTTGCACAGGTTTTGGTATGATGCATTATAGCATAGGCCTGCTCTCACGGCCAGTGGTTTATGCTCCTGCGGCGTCCTTCAAAAACAAAAAAGCGGCCCGAAGGCCGCTTGTCCTCTGTTTTATTCCGCCGCGCAGGCCGGGAGCGTTCCCTCCACCAGCCGCAGCGCCTCCTTTGGATGCGCACCGCGCCGGATCTCCCGCAGCAGCGCCGCGTACACCAGGCGCCGGCTGCCGGCCAAGGCCACCGCATGATCCAGCTCGTCCCCCGCAAAGCCAGCCAGCTCCAGCTGGCGGATCTGCCCCGTTACATCCACACTTCCACCGCCTTTCCCCTTTAGGATACACCCTTTTTCGGAAAAAGCGTCATCATAGTTTCGTTAAATTCTGGTAAACTCCTGCGTAACCACCGGCAGATCCACAATCTGGAGTCCACGGCTCATGGCATACAGGACCGTATATTGTGTCCCGCCGGGCGTACCGTCAAAGGCGGCGATCAGCAGCGAAGCATGGTCGACCATATAGCGGTCCCGCCGCTGCATGCACGAGGACGTGTACCGCTGGGACACCAGCGTCTCATAGTCACACGCCTCCACCAGGCGCCGGTAGCGGGCCCGCTGGTCCGCCGGCCAGGCGTCCGCCTGGGTGGGACACGGAATGGCCGCCTCCACCGTCACGTCCGGGTGGGCCTCCCGCAGCGCCAGAACGCACTCGCAAAAATACAGGTCGCAGCCCATGGCCATGCCGCACAGGAAATGGCGGTAGCCCTCGGCATAGGCCGCCTCCACCGCGTCCGCCATCCGGCGCTTGAGATCCAGACAGCGCAGATCCTCCTCCCGGTAGCCCCAGGGCAGCTTGGCAGGCCGGTGCCCGGTAAAGCAGCAGGCTGATTGCCTTCCCCGCATGGCGTTCCCTCCTCTTTTGGGTAAGTTTCCTGCACCAGTATAGAACATGCGTTCTCGTTTGTAAAGTAGTGTTTCCAAAAAAGGAATTTTTACGGCGATCGGGAAAAATCCCTGCCCATTTTTCATTTAGGGGTTGCATTTTGCCCCTGTACGCCGTATACTATCAAAAGAAAACAACTGAATCCTTTGTCTTCAGGGCGGGGCGCAATTCCCCACTGGCGGTACAGTCCGCGACCGGCTGCTTCTGCGGCCGCTGACCCGGTGTGACTCCGGGACCAACAGTTACAGTCTGGATGGAAGAAGATGATTGCGGCAAGGCCGCGCATTTGTGCGCTTCTTTGTTGCTTGTTCACCTTGGAGAAGTCAAAGCATCCAGGGTGTTTTCAAGCAAACAAAAGGAGTGCTTTTATTATGTCCGAACCCAACGTGAACGCTATCACCGTCTCCCGTTCTCACCTGAGCCTGCGCACCTGGGTGTCCATGTCCATGCTCACCGCCATCGCCTATGTGGTGATGTACCTGAGCAAGATGCTGCCCCAGGTCTACGGCTTCCTCCAGTTCGACCTGAAGGACACGGTCATCTGCGTGGGCGGCTTCATTTTCGGGCCTCTGGCCGCCGCCATCATCTCTATCGTGGTTCCCGTGCTGGAGATGCTCTTCGCCAGCGATACCGGCCCCATCGGCATGATCATGAACGTGCTGGCCACCGCTTCCTTCTGCTGCACCGCCGCCTTCGTCTACAAAAAGCAGCACACCAAAAAGGGCGCCATCCTGGGATTGAGCCTGGGCGTGGCGACGCTGACCGTGGTGATGCTGGTATGGAACTACCTCATCACCCCCCTCTACCAGGGCGTGCCCCGGGAGGCCGTGGCTGCCATGCTGCCCACCATCTTCCTGCCGTTCAACCTGGTCAAAGGCGGACTGAACATGGCCGTGACTCTGCTTTTGTACAAGCCCGTGGTCACCGCCCTGCGCAAGGCCGGTCTGGCGCCTGAGACCCAGGTCAGCATGCAGAAAACCGGACGGTTCAACGCCGGCTTCGCTCTGTTCACCATTGCCCTGCTGGCCACCTTTGTGACCATCGCCCTGGTGCTCATGGGTATCCTGTAAACAAATCCATACCTGATCGGGGAGGGACGGCGCGCCTGGTGCGCCGTCCCTCCCCCTTTTCTTTTGCGAACAAATGTGCTATGATGGGCAGGAAAGGGGGTGCGCCATGGACCGCGTGATCTTACACTGTGACCTCAACTGTTTTTATGCCTCGGTGGAGCTTCTCAGCCACCCGGACCTAAAAGATATTCCCACCGCCGTCTGCGGCGATCCCACCTCCCGCCACGGCATCATCCTGGCGAAAAACGAGCCCGCCAAGCGCTGCGGGGTCCAGACGGCGGAGACCATCTGGCAGGCCAGGAAAAAGTGCCCTGGTCTGGTGCTGCTGCCCCCTCATCACGCCCTGTACCGGGAGTACTCCCGGCGGGTCAATGCCATTTACGAGCAATATACCGATCTGGTGGAGCCCTTCGGCATCGACGAGAGCTGGCTGGACGTGACCGGCTCGCTGCACCTGTTCGGCGGCGACGCCCGCGCCCTGGCGGACGCCCTGCGGACGAGGATGAAGCAGGAGCTGGGACTGACGCTCTCTGTGGGCGTAAGCTTCAACAAAGTGTTCGCCAAGCTGGGCAGCGACTATAAAAAGCCGGACGCCACCACGGTCATTTCCCGGGAAAACTGGCGTGAGATCGTCTGGCCGCTGCCGGTGGGGGACCTTTTGTATGTGGGCGCCGCTGCCCGGCGGCTGCTGCATCAATACGGCGTGGACACCATCGGTCAGCTGGCCGCCTGCCGGCCGGAGATGCTGGAGACCCTCATGGGCAAAATGGGCGTACAGCTCTATGAGTACGCCAACGGCCTGGACCGCGACGCCGTCCGCTCCCGGTACGAAGCCGAGCCGGTGAAATCTGTGGGCAACGGTACCACCTTCTCCCAAAACCTCACCACCCGCACCCAGGTGCAAAGCGGCATCGCCGTACTGGCAGACTCCGTGGCCACCCGCCTGCGCCGCTGCGGGCTCTATGCCGGCGGTATCCAGGTAACCGTGCGGGACCCGGAGTTCCACGACCGCTCCCGGCAAAAGCAGCTGACCTCTCCCACCCGTCTCATCCGGGAACTCACCGGGGAGGCCATGGCCCTGACGGAGACCCTCTGGCATCCCCCCGCCCCTATCCGGGCCCTGACCGTCACCGCCATCCATCTGGTGGGCGAGGAGGAC
>CABQCB010000104.1 GCA_902462475.1 uncultured Oscillibacter sp.
GGAGCCGGCGCCGATGGTGACGCCGGGGCAGACGGACACACCGCCGCCGATCCAGACGTTATCCTCGATGGTGATGGGGGCGCCGAACTCCAGCCCCGTGTTCCGCACGGAGGCGGCGATGGGGTGCCCGGCAGCATAAAAGCACACCCGGGGCGCCACCATCACGTTGTTTCCGATGGTGATGGGGGCCACATCCAGGAAGATGCAGTCGTAATTGGCGTAGAAGTTGTCGCCCACGGTGATATTGGTGCCGTAGTCGCAGCGGAGCGTGGGCTCGATCCAGCAATTTTCTCCCACGGATCCCAGCAGCCGGCGCAGAATGTCCGCCCGGGCGGCGTCGTCCTCCGGCGGGGCGTCGTTATACTGCCGGCACAGTATCTTCGCCCGCTGCCGGGCCTTGCGCAGGGCCTCGTCCCCGGCGTCGTAAAGCTGGCCGGAGACCATCCGTTCCCATTGGTTCATGGGCATGCCTCCTCTCATATTCAACAACAGTAAAGCAGACCGGCGGAACGGTGTCAACCGGGAGACTCTTGCTTTTTTGCGGGAATTTGCGTATAGTAGATACCAACCATTCGGCGTCAAAGCCGCGAAAGGAGCGCGACCATGGCTGTCCAGATCATTACGGACTCCACCAGCGATCTGACCGAGCAGGAGCAGCGGGAGCTGAACGTCCACATGCTGCACATGCGGGTCATCTTCGAGGACGGCGTCTATACCGACGGCGTTGACATCACCAAGGAACAGTTCTATGAAAAGCAGGCCCAGGCCAAGATCCTGCCCAAGACCACCCAGGTCAACCCCCAGGAGTACTGCGACACCTTCGAGCCGCTGTTGGAAAACGGCGACGAGGTGGTGGCCATCCTCATGTCCTCCCGCCTGTCCGGCACGTTCCAGTCCGCCCAGATCGCCAAGGACATGGCAAAGGGCGGCGAGCGGCTCTACCTGGTGGACTCGCTGAACGTCACCATCGGCGAAGGGCTCCTGGTGCGGGAGGCGGTGCGCATGCGGGACGCCGGCGCCACCGGCGCCCAGATCGCCGCGGCACTGGAGGAGCTACGGCACCGGGTGCGGTTCGTGGCCTTCATCGGCACCCTCAAGTATCTGAAAATGGGCGGCCGCATCTCCACATCCACCGCCGTGCTGGGCACCATGCTGGGCATTTCCCCCGTGGTGGCCATCGTGGAGGGGGAGGTCAAGTCCGTGGGCCAGGTGCGGGGCAAGCAGAAGATCCTCAGCTACACCCTGGACTTTTTCCGGGAGTATCCCGTGGACAGCCGCCACTGCGTCATGTTCGGCCACTCCCGGTGCCTGGAGACCATGGAGGCCTATCGGGACAAGTGCGTCCAGGCCCTGGGCATTCGGGACTACGCCTGGGACGAGCTGGGCGCCGTCATCGGCACCCACTCCGGCCCCGGCTGCTACGGCGTGGCCTATATCGGGTTGAAATGAGAAAGCAGAGCCTGTTGGCTCTGCTTTCCGTTCCTGTTGCATATACGATTGCATGTTTCCTGGATTTGGAGTAAATGAAACTTCAGACAAACAATCCCAGGGCGAAGAAGTCGTTTACCTGTCCCAGCAGCACCAGCACCATGCCAATGGGCGTGATGAAGCGGATACACAGGGAGTAGAACCGGTCGATCCGCTGCCTGCTGCCCAGGTGCACCTCCTCCAGTACCAGCTTGGGCCGGACCTCCCAGCCCACCATGAGACTCATCAAAAGGGCGCCCAGGGGCATGGCGATGCCCTCGGACATCATATCCATGAAGTCCAGCCAGTTGTCGTTCCACGGGGCATATTTCACCGTGCCGGAGGCAATCATACCCTCAGAGGCATCCTTGAGGGCCACCTCGCTGCCATCTGCCAGCTGGACCTGCGCTGCGCTTTCCTTGAAGGGCACGGGCACGCCGTTGCGGCCCAGGCCGTCCACGGCCACCAGCGCGGCCTCCGCCATGATGGCCAGGCACACGATGAGCACCACCCGCTCCCGCACGCCCTTTTTCCCGTGGTGCGCGCCCCGGTCCAGGAAGAAGGTGACCACCACCTCGATGAGGGAGATGGCGGAGGAGATGGCGGCGATGAGCACCAGCAAATAGAAGATCACGCCGAACAGGGGCCCGATCCGCCCCATGGCGCTGAACACGTCCTGCAAGGTGACGAACAGCAGGCTGGGGCCGCCCAGCGCGATGTCGCCCACGTCCATGCCCTGCTGGATACCGTTGGCCACGGCGGCGGGAATGACCGCAATGCCTGCCATGACGGCCACCAGCGTGTCCGCTCCCACGATGACCATGGAGTTTTTCACCAGGTTTTCATCCTTTTTCAGGTAAGAGCCGTAGGTGAACATGACGCCCATGGCCAGGGACAAAGAGAAGAACATCTGGCCGCCGGCAGTGGCCAGCACCGTCAAAAAGCCGGGGGCCTTGTCGATGAAGCCGGCGCTGACGGCGTAGCCGGGCACGAACATGAATTTCAGACCCTCCATGGCGCCGGGCAAAGTCAGGCTGCGGCAGATGATGATGACCAGCATGATGAACAGTGCCGGCATGCCCACGGTGTTGAACTTTTCGATGCCGCCGGAGATGCCGCCACGGTTGATGAGATAGCAGATCACCAGGAACAGCAGCGTGAACAAGATGCTGCCGAAGGGATTGGTCAGCATGGAGTCAAACAGCTCCGCCCCGGTGGCAAGCTCCGTGGGGAAGGCCAGGGTGCTCAGGTTCAGGGCCATATACTCGATGCAGTAGCCGCCCAGCACCGCGTAAAAGCTCATGACCACGAAGGGGGAGAACACCGCCAGCCAGCCCACCCACTTGAAGCGCTTGGAAAGGGTGGTATAGCAGCCGATGACGCCCTGGCCCACCTTGCGGCCCATGGCCAGCTCGCTGACCATGACGATAAAGCCCACGAACACGGCCAGCAGCAGATACACGATCAAAAACGTGAAGCCGCCGGATTTGCCCATTTTGTACGGAAAGCCCCAGATGTTTCCAAGGCCCACGGCGGAGCCGATGGCCGCCAGCAGAAATCCAACGTTGCTGGCCCAGGAGCCTCTCTCATTTTTCACAAAGATCCCTCTCTCCCATTCTTTTTTTGAATACCCCTCATTCAAATCATGCATGTAGGATACGCCCTTTTCCGCCTGGTGTCAAGAGAGGCGGCGGGCGCGACGATACAAAACTCTACTCCATAAAAGAAAGACAAGGTAAGATCACATGTTACAATTTCAATCCGTGACCAAGCAGAACGCGGCCAAGCTGCGCAAATATTATGAGCGCTGCAACTACGGACTATGCGAATACTCGGTGGGCACCAAGCTCATGTGGCGCAGCACCCTCCATCCCACCTGGACGGAGGCGGCCGGCTGCCTCATCGTGCGCAACTGCATCGACGGACAGGTGGTGTTCGACTATCCCGTCCCCGGCCCGGAGGGCGACGAGGACGCGGCGCTGGATCTGATCGAGAACTACTGCCTGGAAGAGGGCATCCCCCCGGTGATCTCCGTGGTGCCCGAGTGCAAGGCGGCCCGGCTTTTGAGCCGCTATCCCTATGTGCGCGTCAGCGACGTGCGCACCTGGCGGGACTATGTGTACTACCGGGAGGACCTGCAGCTGTTCGCCGGCCGGCGCTACTCCGGCCAGCGCAACCACATCAACAAGTTCCGCTCCAAGTGGCCGGATGCCCAGTTCCGCCCCCTGGGGGAGGCGGACCGGGCGGTCATCGAGACGTTCTGGCGGGACTACGAGGCGGAGTTTCCCAAGGGGGACAACGCCAAGGCCCGGGATGAGCTGAAGCTGGCCCAGAAGATGCTGGCTATGGCGGGCAAGTCCTGGTTCCTTGCCGGCGGCATGTTCGACGGGGACAAGCTCATTGCTCTGTCTCTTGCGGAAAAGTGCGGCGAGACCCTGATCATCCACATCGAAAAGGCCCTCTACTCCTATACCGGCGTGTATCCCACGCTGGTGCAGGCCTTTGCCGACGCCTTCGGCGACGGCTGCCAGTGGATCAACCGGGAGGACGACGCGGCAGACCGGGGCCTGCGGACCTCCAAGCTCCAGTACGGCCCGGCCAAGCTGGCGCCCAAGTACCGCTTTGAGCCCCAGAATGAGCTGCTGACCCATGTGAAGGCCATCCCGGAGCTGAAGACGGAGCGGCTGACTCTCTCGGCTCTGACGGAGGCGGACATCCCTGCCTACAACGCGCTGGTGCTGGACGATGAGCGCAACCGCTGGTGGGGCTACGATGACGTGGGCGGCCTGGGCGGCCCCGTCACGGAGCGCAGCTTCTTCGATGTGGCGGCTCGGGACTTTGAAAACCGCCAGGCGGCCAACTTCGCCGTCCGGCTGGACGGCAAGCTCATCGGTGAGGCGGTGCTCTACCGGTTCGACTGCCGGGGCGGCGCGGAGCTGGGCTGCCGGATCGACAAGGCCTACGCGGGCTTCGGCTACGGCACGGAGGCCTTTGCCGCCGTGGCGGACTGGGCCCTTTACAAGGTGCATCTGAGCCGGGTGGTGGCCAAGTGCTTCAAGGAAAACCAGGCCTCTTACAAGATGCTCTCTTCCTGCATGCGCAAGAAGGGGGAGGACGAGACGTTCTTCTATTTTGAAAAAGTGGTGTAAAAAAGGCGGCGGGGATTCCCGCCGTCTTTTTCTACCTTGCTGTGGAAAAAGTGCCGTGATACACTGAGAAAAAAGGGGGCTGCGCCATGAAAAAGAAACCGCTGGACCGGGTGATGAATGCCCTGAGCCTTTTGCTGCTGGCGGGGGTGACGGTCTGGCTGTGCCTTACCTGGGGGAGCATCCCGGCGCAGGTGCCTCTGCATTATAAGGCCGCCGGGCAGATCGACCGCTGGGGCGGCAAGGGGACGCTGATGGCCCTGGGGGCCATCGCCTGGGCGCTGTACGGCCTGCTGACGGCGACGGAGCGGTTTCCCGGCGCCTGGAATACCGGCGTAAAGATCACAGAGGAGAACCGGGAGCGGGTGTATGCCCTGCTGGGGCACCTCCTCAGCACGCTGAAGCTGGTGATCTGCGCCATGTTCGTCTGGATCCTGGCGGCGGCCGCCCGGTGCCAGCCTCTCTCGGCATGGTTTTTGCCGGTGGTGCTGGAGGCGGTCTTCGGAGATACGGTCTATTGGTTTATTCGGGTGTTCCGGGCCCGGTAAAGTGCGGAGAAAGAAAGGAGCGAGCGATGGGAGAGCTGGTCTGGCGGGCGCTCAGCGCCCTGGCGGAAAATTTCATTGCCGCGGTGGTGCTGCTTCCCGTGGGAGTGATTTTCCTGGCCTACTTGGTTTATATCGTCGTCATGACCATCCGGGAGCTGCGGAAAAAATGAGCAGAGACAAACAAAGCCCGCGCCTTATGGCGCGGGCTTTGCCTTTTTTACGCTTTTGCGTGCTCCAGGTTCATAGGGCCGAAGCCGTGGGGCAGCAGGTCGGCCAGGGTGGTATCAAGCTCCTGTCCGTCGCCGCTCAGGCAAATGACCTCCAGGTCCGGGGCGAACTCGAAAAGCACCTGACGGCACACGCCGCAGGGCACGCAGAAGTCCGGCCCCGTGCCGGCGATGACGATGCGGACGAAGTCCCGGTGTCCCTCACTGACCGCCTTGGCCACGGCGCACCGCTCGGCGCAGATGGTGGGGGAGTAGGCGGCGTTTTCGATGTTGCAGCCGGTGAACACCGTGCCGTCGGCGCACTCCAGCGCCGCCCCCACCGGGAAGTGGGAGTAGGGCACATAGGCCCGGTCCAGCATGGCAACAGCGGCGGCTTTCAATTCTTCACGGGTCATAAGAACACTCCTTTGCGTGAGACGGTCAGATCTGGCCGTCAGCCGATGGTCTGGATGTCCACGCCCTTGACTGGCAGCGTGTCCAGTTCCGTGTCTGGGTCGGTGAGTTCCGAAGTGTCGTACTGCACTACCACCCAGCCGCCCAGGGTGGGGGCGTCGTAGAGGTCGGCGTACAGGCTCTCCATGGCATCGGACACGTCCTGTGGCTCGCCCCAGGCGTCTAGGATGTCCTGGCGACGGAAGCCGTCGAGGGCCTCTGTGGCCTCCTCGGCGGTCATGGCCTCCACCTCCTCCAGAGACGGCACAGACTTCTCACTCTCGCCGCAGGCAGTGAGCAGGGGCAAGAGCAGCACCAGTAAAAGGGAACACAGGGTAAGACGCAGTTTCATGGGCGACCTCCTTTTTCGTACAGTTACCTTCGGTCTATCTTACGCGGCCTTGGGCGTCCACTTGACGCCCCGGTCGGGCCGCACGTCCAGGTCGATGATGTCCCGGGCGTCGTAGAACTGGCTGTACCAGCCGATCACCTTGTCGCTGCCCCGGAGGGTGGTACCGTCCGGGTGGAGCCGGTCACAGATGACGGCGCAGGTATCCTTTTTGATATAGCTGAAGCTGTTGATGCCCACGGAGCAGAATACCCGGAAGCCCTGGCTCTGAAGGTACTGGAACACGGGACCGGTCTTTTGCCAGTCGTCTCCGTCGGGCCGCTCGCCGTGGGGGTAGAACAAGATGGTGGTGGGGCCCACCAGGGAGCCAACCTCGTCGAACCACCGCTTGGTGTCCGCCTGGATGGTCTCCAGGGACTTGGTGCCTAGGCGGATGTGGCCCCAGGTATGGCTGCCGAAGGTCC
>CABQCB010000105.1 GCA_902462475.1 uncultured Oscillibacter sp.
GCCCTGCGCACCAGCCACAAAAATCCCGAGATCCGGGAGGTTTACGAGGCCTTCTACGGACAGCCCCTCAGCCAGCTGGCGGAAGCCATGCTGCATACGACCTATCAGGACCGAAGCGATATTTTGATGAGAAAGGATGCACCCACCATGAGCAAATGGAAATGCAAAGTCTGCGGCTATATCTACGAGGGCGAGACCCTGCCCGAGGACTTTATCTGCCCTCTGTGCAAGCAGCCCGCCTCCGCCTTTGAGAAGATCGAGGAAGCGCCTGCCAAGGGCACCGGCAAGTATGCCGGCACCCAGACCGAGAAGAACCTGGAGGCCGCCTTTGCCGGAGAGTCCCAGGCCCGGAACAAGTACACCTATTTCTCCGCTGTTGCCCAGCAGGAGGGCTATGAGCAGATCGCGGCGCTGTTTTTGAAGACGGCGGAAAACGAGAAGGCCCACGCGAAAATGTGGTTTGAGGAGCTCCACGGCCTGGGCGATACGGCAGAAAACCTGCTCCATGCCGCCGAGGGCGAAAACTACGAGTGGACGGACATGTACGACGGCTTTGCCAAGACCGCCGAGGAAGAGGGCTTCCCGGAGCTGGCCGCCAAGTTCCGCCTGGTGGCTGCCATCGAAAAGCGCCACGAGGAACGCTACCGCGCCCTGCTGCGCAATGTGGAGACCGCCCAGGTCTTTGAAAAGAGCACCGTCAAAATGTGGGAGTGCCGCAACTGCGGCCACATCGTGGTGGGCACCGCCGCACCGGACGTGTGCCCCGTCTGCCGGTACTCCAAGAGCTTCTTCGAGATCTACTCCGAAGACTATTGATGCCCCTTCTGACGCGCAAAAAGAGGACCCGCGGCAAATTGCCGTGGGTCCTCTTTTTCAGCCCTCTTCAGCGCAAAGGCGCTCCGCCTGTTATTCGCTCAGGCACTGGAGGAACTGTTCCATGATCTCCTCCCCCTGCTGGCGGGTGACCTGCCCCTGGGGGTCGATGGCATTGTCGCCGTCCGCCTCCAAAACGCCGTGCATGGTCATCCAGCACATGGCCTCATAGGCATAGCCGTCCACCGCCGCGGCATCGGAAAACGTCAGCGGGAACGCCCAGGCGCCGGTAAAGCCCTTCCCCTCATGCTGGGCATAGCGGTAGAGGATCACCGCCAGCTGCTGACGGCTGACCGCCTCTTCATCTCCGAAGGTATGGTCTTCATAACCCTGGATGATCTTCTCACTGGCTGCCCACCGGATGGCCTCGGTATGGGGATCGCCCTCCTCCACGTCCGAAAAGTCCATGGCATAATTGACCACCGGGCTGCCCGCCTGCTCATGGAGCATGGCCACCAGCTCTCCGCGGGTAAGCGGCGCGCTCTCCGCCTCCTCGCCCTCGGAAAGCGCCACCAGCACCTGGGCGGAATCCAGCACCGGCTGAGCCGTGCTCTCTGTTTCGGCGGAGTAGGGAATGATCCGTGCCGTGTCCGCCGCCCCGGCAGAAAACGCCATCGACCAGGCCAGGATGCCGGTCAGGGCCAGGGTACAAACTTTTTTGTTCATCTTGATCGCTCCTCTTTTTGATGTGGTTCCGAAATCATGCCAGCAGGAATCCGTTCTGCCTGATTGGACGGACCCCGTCAGAAAAAGTTCCCTCTTCCGCCTGCATTTTCCTCTCTGACCGCCGTGCCCTGCTCCCGGACCGCAGCTTGACAGGCCGCCCGTGCTTTGATATAATGCCAACGCGCCTGGGGTGCTTCGTTTGGTACATTATCGCTAACAAGTGTATGCTTGTTGGCGTTTTCTTTTTGTTAGGAGGTTTTTCCATGGTCCCAGCCGATTCCCGTGAAAATGCCTTTTTGACCGGTCCCATCCTCCCGCCGCTCATCCGCTTTTCCATGCCGCTGATGCTCTCCCTTTTGCTGCAGGGGCTCTACGGAGCGGTGGACCTGGCAGTGGTGGGCCGCTTCGCCTCCACGTCCTCCACCGCGGCGGTGGCCGTGGGAAGCCAGATGATGGTGGCCGTCACCGCCGTCATCACCGGACTGACCATGGGCGTGACCGTGCTCATCGGCAAGGCCGTGGGCGCCGGCACACCCCAGGACGGGGCCCAGGTGGTGGCCGGCCAGATCCGCCTTTTCCTGGCGGTCACCGCCGCCCTGACCGCCGCCCTTTTGCTGCTCTCACCGGCCATGACCGGGTGGATGCATGTGCCCGCCGACGCGGTGGAGGAGACCGTGGCTTATCTGCGCATCTGCGGAGGCGGCATGATCTTTGTGGCCGCCTACAATGGGATCAGCGGTATTTTCCGGGGCCTGGGCAACTCCCGGGTACCGCTTCTCTTCGTATTCCTGGCCTGCTGCATCAACGTGGTATTGGACCTGTGTCTGGTGTGGGGCGCTCATCTTGGCGCCGCCGGTGCCGCCTGGGCCACGATCCTGGCGCAGGCGGGCAGCGTGGCCTTTTCCGTTTTGTATCTGCGCCGCCACCCGCTCCCCTTCTCCATTTCCCGCGGGGACTTCCGCTCTGGAAAGCCGGTCCGCCGTATTCTGGCGGTGGGCGCGCCCATCGCCCTGCAGGACACGCTGGTCAATATCTCATTTTTGATGATCACCAGCATCGTCAACCGGCTGGGTCTGGTGGCCTCCGCCGGCATCGGCATCACGGAAAAGCTCTTCCTCTTTTTATCCATCGTCCCCATGGCCTTCATGTCGGCCCTCTCCACCATCGTGGCCCAGAACATGGGCGCCCGGCAGCCTCTGCGGGCCCGGAAGGCGCTGGTCGCCGCCTGGGGCATCTCCCAGGTCTTCGGATGCGCCATCTTCCTTCTGACCTTCTTTGGTGGTCACCTGCTGGCCGCCGTGTTTGAGGACGACCCGGCCGTGATCGCTGCCGCCGCCTCCTATTTCCGGGGCAGCTCCTTTGAGCACCTGCTCACACCGTCCGTCTTCTGCTTCCTGGGCTACTTCAACGGCAGCGAGCGCACCACCTTTGTCATGGTCCAGGGGCTGGCCTCCGCCTTTTTGGTGCGGGTGCCGCTTTCCTACCTGCTCAGCACGCTGCCCGGCGCCGGTATGTTCACCATCGCCCTGGCCGTGCCCGCGTCGGCACTGGTGAATCTTGCCGCCTGCCTGCTCTATGACCGGTATCTGCACCGCCGGACACAGCCCGCCCCATCTGCCTGAGCCGCCGTTTTCCCGGCGGTATTTCCTGCTTGCGGTCTGCCGGGGCAAATGGTATACTGTTCTTTGTTTAGATTTAAACCATCAGGCGGTGATCCATTTGTCCTCACAAAACCAGGCCATCGGGCAGCTCTCGCAATTTTTTGCCCAGATGGGCACAGTGCATAAAACGTATCTGGATTTTTGCCGCCGTGCGGTGGGCGGCACGCTCTCCCGGGCGGAGATCGGCCTTTTGCTGGCGCTGACGGAAAACTGCAACGCCGCCAACGATCTTTGCCGCTCCCTTCCTCTGAGCAAGGGAATGATCAGCCAGACCCTGGCCTCTCTGCAAAAGCGGGGCCTGGTGGTCGTGGAGCGGTCCGAGGAGGACCGGCGGGTGCACCCCATCACCCTCTCCCCTCAGGGGGAGGCCGTGGTCCGTCAGCTGGAGCAGGCGGCCGCCGCCTTTGTGGGCCGCATGATGCACGGCGTCGATGCCCAGGAAATGGCCAAGGCGGAGTCCACCATGGCCAAGATCCATCAAAACATGCAGCAGATCAAGCGCACGCTGTGACGCCCTTCGTCCGCGCCGTTTCCCGTCGGCATCTCCTCTGCCGCGGACAAACCGCTTTGAAAAAATGCGTCCCGTTCCTCCGAACACCGGAGGACGGGGCGCATTTTTTCTTAAGTTTTCTAAAGGTTTTCCCCTAGGTGGCCTCCGGGGATTTGACGGCGGAGTGGAATTTGCTATAATAAGCCCACAAAGTCGGCACAACACATCCGTAAAAGGAGGACATCGTATGGACGCTTCCATCCTGATCGCCGAGGACGACGCCGATATCCGCGACCTTCTGCGCCTTTATCTGGAGGGGGAGGGCTTTCGTGTCCTGGAGGCCGGGGACGGCGCCGCCGCCCTGCGCATCGCCCGGGAACAGTCACCCAGCATGGCCATTGTGGACATCATGATGCCGGAGATGAACGGCTTCGAGCTGACCCGGGCCCTGCGCAAATACAGCGACATCCCCATTTTGATCCTCTCCGCCAAAAGCCAGGACAATGACAAGATCCTGGGACTGAACCTGGGCGCTGACGACTATATCGCCAAGCCCTTCAACCCCGTGGAGATCGTGGCCCGGGTGAAAGCCCAGCTGCGCCGGGCGGAGCGGACCAGCGGCAGCATCCTCACCGTGCGGGAGCTGACGCTGGACACGGCCAGCTTCCAGCTGACCAAAAACGGCCAGCCCATTCTCCTCACCCCCATGGAGTATAAGATCCTGGCCATGCTCATGCGCTCCCCGGGCCGGATCTTCACCAAGATCCAGCTCTACGAGGGCGCCATCGGCACCTATTTTGAAGGAGACGACAACACCATGATGGTGCACATCTCCAAGCTTCGGGAAAAGATCGAGGACGACCCCAAAAATCCCCGCCACATCATCACCGTGAGAGGACTGGGCTATAAAATTGAAAAATAAGCCGCTGCGGGGAAGCCTCTTCGGCCTCCTCGCCAAAAACTATCTGCTCTTCACCTTGACACTGCTGGCCATTGCAGGCGGTGTGTTTATCCTGTGGAACACCTGGCTGGGCTTTCTCTATCAGCCGGCGGACTGGGGCGCCGCGCTGGCCGATCCGGCCTTGGCCGAAGAGCGCTATGAACAGCTCCGGCGTTATACGGGTCATACCGGCAGCGCCTTTGCCGTCTATGACGAAGCCGGTCAGCTGGTATACGCCTCCGCCGACGGGTTCGACGCCGCCTATACGGCGGAGGAGTTGGCCTGCGTCCCGATGTACGGAGGGAGCTCCGTGGTGGACGCCTATGAGCTCCCCACAGACGGCGGGCAGCGTTACCTCTTCATCCGCCATCAGTACCGCGGCGACGGCACCACAGCCCTGGAGGCCGTCATGATCCTGAACCAGGACTACCAGGTGGTGTTCGGCGGCTTTGGGGACGGAAAGCAGTCCTATACGCCCCGGGAGTTTCAGCTGCTGGACGGCCGCCGCTTTGACAGCAGTTACCTCTCCCGCCACATCTTTGTAAATGGTGCCGGACAGGTCCGGACGCTGCTGCTGCGGGACGCCGCTTTGGACACGGACACTTACTATGAGCGCTATAACGCCTCCTGGCGGATCTGGCTTTTGGTGATCCCGCTGTATCTGGCGGCTGCGGGCCTTTTCATCTGGTGGCTGAAAAACAAGATCGGACGGCCGCTGCAGCGGCTCAATGACGCAGTAGCCGCCCAGGCGGAGGGCCGGATGAGTCGGGTGGGCGACTGCGGCGGCACCTGGGAGATCCGCCGCATCGGAGAGAGCTTCGACCGCTTTTCCGAGCGTCTGGCAGAGAGCGAGGCAGAGCGGCGGCGGCTGGACGAGGGCCGCCAAAAGCTCATTGCGGACATCTCCCATGACCTCAAGACCCCCATCACCGTCATCTCCGGCTACATTGGCGCCATCTGCGACGGCAAGGTCCCCCCAGAGCAGACGGAGCGGTATCTGCGGGCCATCCAGGCCAAGGCAGAGACACTGACGGATCTGGTGAACGCCTTCCACGAATACAGCAAGGTGGAGCATCCCGCCTTTGTTCTGTACCCGGAGCGGACGGACCTGGCGGAATTTTTGCGGGAATACCTGGCGGGAAAGTACGACGAGATCGATCTTTCCGGCTTTTCCCTCAGTGTATCCATTCCCGACCAGCCGGTTTTCTGCTCTGTGGACCCGCTGCAATTCCGGCGGGTACTGGATAATCTCCTCTCCAATGCCCTGCGCCACAACCGCCTGGGCACCGTGCTCTACTTTGACCTGGAGACCAGCAGCGGCACGGCGCTTTTGCGCATGGGCGACAACGGCGCCGGCATCCCGCCGGACCGGGCCGCACGTATTTTTGAGCCCTTCGTAGTGGGCAGCGACGCCCGCTCCGGCGGCGGCAGCGGTCTGGGGCTTGCCATCACCCGGCGCATTATGGAAAAGCACGGCGGCAGCATCACCCTGGCCGCCCGGCCAACGCCTGGCCGCAGCACGGAGTTTTTGCTGCGCCTGCCCCTGTGTCCCCGTCCAGAGGGCCTGTAACCGACAAAAAGAGGGACGGCATGGCCAAGCCATGCCGTCCCTTTCCTCGTTTATGCTCCATCAGCCCTCAATCAGCGCGCCGCTCCAGTCATAGGTGTCGATCCAGGTCCGTTCCCCGATAAAGTGCACTTGCTCCGTGACGGTCCCCCGGGTCCGGTGCTCATACCGAATTTCGAATTGCAGGAAGATGGTCTTCCCCTCCCACTCGGCGCTCTGGGTACCCCGGACAGCCTCAATGGACGTAATGTCCTCCTTTTCTCCGGAGCCGTCCAGATAGCGCTGCATCAGCTCCTCGTGGTACTTGTCAAAGATGAAGGTGGCGTATCCGCCGGCACAGGCC
>CABQCB010000106.1 GCA_902462475.1 uncultured Oscillibacter sp.
GGGCTCCCGCCGGTCACCAGCGCGTAAAATGCAAGCGCCGGGATGGACACCAGGGCGCTCAGCCGCCGGCGGCGAAACATAACGATGTCCAAGAAAAGCGCCAAAAAGCCGCAGTGCATGCCTGAGACGGCCAGAATGTGGTAGATGCCTGCCTCAGAGAGATCGGACTGGATCTCCACCGGCAGCGATGCCTTGTCCCCTGCCAGAATGCCGGACAGCAGCGCGGCGGTATCTCCGCTGAACAGGCGGGAGATCTGGGAAAGAAGCGCCTGCCGGGCCCTGACCGGCCACCAGCGGATGGAACCGGAGGAGCCGTCCGCGATCCGGGGAGACGTCCCGCTCTCCCCTGCTTCATAGGCCAGAAGAAAGATCCCTTTGGAGGTAAACGTGGTCACGTCTTCATCGTGGATCGTTGCGGCGCTTTCCAGCGTAACGGCCGTCTCCACGGTCTGACCGGGAGAGAGCTCCAGCAGATACGGCTGGCCATAGAGCATGAGCTTTCCGGGAAATCCGTCTGCCAGGACGGAGACCTTGGCACCGTAATCGGTTGGCTGGGCATAATCCGCCAGGGTCAGTGTGATACGGCTGCCGCTGAGCAAAACGGCACGGTCTTCCATGGGGCGCTGGACCTGACGGACATACAGCCAGTTCCATCCCAGTGCAAGGCATAGGCCAACGCCCACAAGCAGGACCCTGTGCCGCAGACTGCCGGAAAGGCGCCCAACGAGCCCTGCCGTTATCAAAAAGAGTGCCAGAGCGGCCGGGACCTGCCAGGAGACCGGCAGCAGATATTGACAAAGGAAAATCCCGCCGGAGAACGCTCCGGCGAATACGGCCAGCGTCCTCATCTGCCTGGAGGCGGAGTTGGGTCGTCTGTACGGCCCAGCAGATAGTCCGTGCTGACATGATAAAAGTCGGCCAATTTGTCCACCACCCACGCGGGCGTTTCCCGCTGTCCGCTTTCATAGCGGCGGTAGACGCTGCGCTGCATGTTCAGGTAGTCCGCCACTGCCTGCTGCGTTTTGTCTGCATCCTCCCGCAGATCCCGCAGTCGTTTGATTTCCATTCATCATCACCCAGCAAAATGTTACCAAACGGGAACATTTTGCCAGCACTATTGTGCCCATGTGGAGCCAAAATATTTTAACAGGAATCTCACAGGAAGTAAAGGGAAAAACCCTTGACGGGTATCTGGGATACGCTTATGATGAAGAAAACAGCATTTGCTGGAAAAAAGAAAGGAGCAGAATATGAAACGTTTTCTGACTTGCCTGGCGGCAGTGCTGGCCCTGTCGGCCGCTCTGTGCGTCGGTGCCGCTGCGTCGGATTTTGATGCAGTGGCGGAGGATCTGTCTGCCATCGGCATGTTCCGGGGTACATCGGACGGCTTTGAGCTGGACCGCGCACCCACCCGCTCCGAGGCGGCCATTATGCTGGTGCGGCTCTACGGAGCGGAGGAGACAGCCAAGGAAGCCTACGACGCCGGCACGCTGCGCTGTCCCTTTACTGATGTGAGTGCATTTTCTGCCCCGTATGTTGCATGGCTGTATGAAAACGGCATCGCCAACGGCACCAGTGCCACCACCTTCGGCTCCAGCCAGCCCTGCAGTGCCAAGATGTACTGCGCGTTTTTACTGCGGGCGCTGGGCTATGAGGATGGGACGGATTTCGCCTATGCGGACACGCTGACCTTTGCCCAGAGCAAGGGGATCTATGACTCCCTGCTGTTTTCCGGCGACTTCCTCCGGGACGACCTGGCGGCACTGACGTATCAGGCGCTGGCGGCGGACACCAAGGACGGCTCCACTTACCTGCTGGCCGGCCTGATCGCTGACGGCGCCGTGGACGCCGAAGCTGCCCGTCCCATGACGGAGAAGATCGAGGCGTACCGGACCCTGGCCTCCGCGCAGCTGGAGAATCTCTCCATGGACGTGGACATCAGCATGGATATGGATATGACCATGGATATGGACGGGCAATCCGTCAGCCTCCCCACGGTCACGGAGGGCAGCGTGCAGGTGATCCTGAATGAGGAGGGTATGGAAATGGCCTCCGTTCTGGAGACCACTGTCCAGGGACAGACTACCTCTACCGGAACATGGATGAAGGACGGCTGGGCGTATGTGTCTGCCAGTGCTGATGGGGAGACCATGCGCTATAAGTATCAGCTGGATGAGCAGTTCCAGGATCTGATGGCCATGAGCGGCGTGGATATGGACACGCTGAACGTCAGCGGTCTGGCCATGATCGACTCCATCCGCGCTGAGAAGTCCGGCTCCGACACGGTTTACACGGTGAAGATGAGCAAGGGCCTTGGCAGCGCGATGGACGCCGTGGGCGATCTGATGGGGCAGGATCTGGGCTCGATGGATATCGGTGAGATCACGGCCGTATATACCGTAGATGCGGATGGACAGATGAAGGCGGTCTCCATGACGTTCTCTGTGGCCATGGAGCTGGATGTTCCCATGGAGGATGGTACGGTTTCCACGGTCTCCGCCAAGATGGCGTATGACACGGACATGACCGTCAAGGCCACGGGAGATGACGTGAAGATCACCTTCCCCGACTTTTCCGATTTCCAGGAGATGGAGCTTTCCCCGATGAATCCCTGAGCCGTCTTCCCAACCGAAAAAAAGCCGCACCAGGTAAGCCTGGTGCGGCTTTTTTTTCTGCAAAAATGTTAAGAATTGACAAACCACAGAAATTTTGATATATTTTATATAAATTATTGCTTTTGAGTCCAACATATTTTAGCTAAAAACACAACATTTTCGGGCGCATGCCGGGCAGTGATTCAAAAGTAAAATCTGGGGCAAGGGGGAGATGCTCGTGCTGGATATTACCACTCTGGACCTTTTGGTCATTGGATTCTATCTGCTCTTTATGCTGCTGGTGGGTGTTTGGTTCGTCAAGCGCATCAAAAACACCGATGACTACTATGTGGCGGGCCGCACGCTGGGGCCGCTGGTGCTGGCCGCTACCGTCTGTGCCACTATCATCGGCGGCAGCGCCATGATGGGCCGGGCCGGCATCGCCTATACCACCGGCTTCAAGGCGGTCGCCACGGCGGTTCCCTATATGCTGGGTATGTTCATCTTCTCCGGCTATGCGGGCCGTATCCAGCAGGTGGGCGAACGATATCACATCGAGTCCATCCCCGAGCTGTTTGCATATCGGTTTGGCTCTGTGCCCAAGTGTGTACTTTCATTGATGGTGGCCTTTGCCATGGTGGGCACTGTGGCGGCACAGGTGACGGCCACCGCCACGATTATCAAGCTCCTGGGCAGTCAGATCGGCATCAGCTATGAGATGGGTGCCCTGATCGCTACGCTGATCTTTATCATTTACACGGCGGCTTCGGGCCTGTTCGGCGTGGTGTATACAGATGTGGTGCAGTTTTTCATGCTCATCATCTTTGTTTACCTGCTGATCCCCGTTTCCAGCCTGAACTACCTGGGCGGGTTTGACGCCTTTGTCGCCAATCTGGATATGCGCTATGTGACGCCCTACGTGGATGGGCAGATCCTGGGTGATATCGTGACGTATCTGGTATTTACCATGGCCGGCGCGGAAATGTGGCAGCGGGCCTTTGCTGCCAAGGACAAAAAGGCGGCCAAGCGGGGCATGTTCTGGGGGACGGCCGTCTACGGCGTTACCATTGCGCTGCTGTTTTTGATGGGCCTGGCCGCCCAGCAGATCCTGCCCAACGTGGTGGAGGATTTCGGCACGGCGGACGCGGTGGTGCCTGCACTGGCCATCAAGATCCTGCCTCCGGGCATCACGGGCCTTGCCCTGTCCGGCATTTTGTCCGTGATGATGAGCACGGCGGACAGCTATCTGCTGGTCTCCGTGCAGACGGTGGTCAGTGACCTTGGAAAGACCATCTGCCCCCGAATGTCCGAAAAACGGGAGATCTTCCTCTCTCGCGTGGCGTCTGTGGTGCTGGCGCTGGGCGCACTGGTCATTGCGCTGTACATCAAGAGCGCCTATGACGTATTGATGTTTGCGTGGGCGTTTTACGCGGCCTCTGCGGGACTGCCTGCGCTGGCTGCTCTGTATTGGAAGAAAGCCACCAGCGCGGGCGTTCTGGCGGCCATGATCGGCGGATTTGCAGTGACCATCGGCTGGAAGTTGGCCGGAGAGCCGTTCGGACTTGGCTCCACCGTTCCCGGGGCGCTGGCGTGCGGCATTTTGCTGGTGACCGTGAGCCTGGCCACCTACAAAGCGCATCCTTCCGAAATGGTGCATGTGTGATCTATACATATAAAAGCAGCTCCGACGCCGCGGCGTCGGAGCTGCTTCTTTTTTTAGATCAGCCCGGAGGCCAGGTCATATCCCGGCCGGAGAGCACATGGAAATGCAGATGCATGACGCTCTGCCCTGCCTGCTCGCCGATGTTGGAGACGACCCGGTAGCTCTCCAGCCCCTGCTCCTTGGCCACCTTGGCGATGACCTCGAACATATGGGCGACCACGGCGCTGTTGTCGCCGTTGACCTGGGCCACAGAGTCGATGTGGGCCTTGGGGATTACCAGAAAATGAGTGGGGGCCTGAGGATCGATGTCGTTGAACGCATAGCAGACATCGTCCTCGTAGACCTTGCTGCTGGGGATCTCCCCTGCCGCGATCTTACAGAATAAGCAATCGGACATTTGTATACGGACCTCCTTTGTTGGGACATTCAGATAAACTGATTATGAACGGGATCGTACTGATAGTCAAGTCCCGCCAGCGTCTGACGCAGGGCAGATTCGTCCGCATCCAGCGCCGCGCAGAGAGATTCCAGGCTTTCATATTCGTCCCGAAGCTTGGTATTGACGAAGCTCAAAAGAATATAAGGGTCCTGAGGAAGCATGGTTCACTCCTCCCTGTTAAAGAAAAAATCCTGTACATCGGCCATGGCACAGCCGCCGGTATGCTCCTGCTCCTCCGGATGCCGGGGATTTTCCAGACCCAGCACGTCATAGTATTCGTCGGAAAACAGCAGTGCTGATGGGCCAAATGCAGCCTGCATGGCCCTGACCGCCGCGTAGTGGTCCTGCGGCTGGCTGCCGAACGTCCCGGAGAGCAGGAACAGCGCCCGGTCGCGGCTGCGGAATGTCTGTCTCAGCGCCTGCAGGCATACAGAAGTACGGCTCCGCGCCGGGACAGGGCTCCAGTTCAATAGCGGAAAACTCGATGGGCAGGGACAGGAACTTCGCGGACAGACATAGCCGTTCCTTTCACCCCTGGAACAATGCCCGGCGGGGAGAGCGTGTCTCCCCTGCCGGGACATTGCAAAACCTTATTTCAGTTTCTCAGCCACAAAATCGTCCACGGAGGCCAGTGCGTCGTCCAGCTTCAGAAGATCGCTGCCGCCGCCCATGGCGCTGTCGGGCTTGCCGCCGCCCTTGCCGCCGCAGATGGCGCACACGTTCTTCACCAGATCGCCGGCCTTGATGCCCTTGGCCACGGCTTCCTTGCCGCACACGGCCAGGAAGGTGATCTTGCTGTCATTGACGGAAGAGAGCACGGCCACCACATTGGGCTCCTTGTCCCGCAGGAAGTCGCCCATCTGACGCAGAGCGTTGGCATCCATGCCGTCGCGGTGGGCGGTGAGCACCTTCATGCCGCAAACGTCCTTGGCGGACATAAGGAACTGACGGGCCTCGCCCAAAGAGGCCTCCGCCTTGAACTTCTCCAGTGCCTGACGGGTGGCCTTCAGCTCGGCGATCTGCTGCTCCACCTTGTCCACCAGGTCGACGGGGGTAGTCTTGAGCATCTGGGCCGCATGGAACAGCAGTTCCTGGTTTCGGTTCATCACATCCAAGCTCACCTTGCCCACGGTGGCCTCGATCCGGCGCACGCCGGAGGCAACGGAGCCCTCGGAGCGGATGCGGAAGGGACCGATCTTGGCGGTGTTGTCCACATGGGTGCCGCCGCAGAACTCCATGGAGAAGTCGCCCATCTCCACCACGCGGACGGTCTCGCCGTACTTCTCGCCGAACATGGCGATGGCGCCCTTCTTCTTGGCTTCCTCAATGGGCAGTACTTCCGTCACCACGGTGTAGCCCTCCAGTACGGCGTCGTTGACCAGACGGTCGATCTCGCCCATCTGCTGGGGGGTGATGCCCTCAAAGTGGGTGAAGTCGAAGCGCAGGCGGTCGGGCTCCACCAAAGAGCCGGCCTGATGGACATGGTCGCCCAGGACCTTCTTCAGCGCCGCGTCCAGCAGATGGGTGGCGCTGTGGGCACGCATGATGGCCTTGCGGCGGTCCGCATCGATGGTGGCGGTAACGGTGCCGCCCACCTGGAACTGGCCGGAGACCACCTTGCCGTAATGCATGAATTTGCCGCCCTTGTTCTTCTGGACGTTGCTTACCTCGAAGCGGGCCTCGCCGGCGGTGATGACGCCGTGGTCAGCTACCTGGCCGCCCATCTCGGCATAGAACGGGGTCTGATCCAGCACCAAAATGGCCTCGGCACCGGCGGACACCTCGTCCCGCAGCTCCTCGTCAGCCACGATGGCCAGGATCTTGCCTTGCTCC